>CASFNW010000035.1 GCA_949296245.1 uncultured bacterium | reverse complement strand
TACTTGATTTTTGGTGTCAACAAATTCGACTTTACATTTGTTTATATTTCGGGTTTTATTTAAGTTTTATTAAGAAAATTTTACTGGTTTTATAACATCGATCTGATTTTTAAAACATATGTAATGTTTATTTTTAGATTCTTGCTTGAGATAAGGACTCTATCTAGAATTGACTAAATGTCAATTTTAGATGGAGACTCTGCCGAAAGGTGCCTGTGGCACGTTTCGAATGGAGGTATGCTAAGTGAGATACGAAGTATCTCCGTGCAGTATAAATATTAACAACGCCGTACATATCAGGATGTCCTTTAGGGAACGCCTTACGGCTCAGAATAACGCGAAGAGAGATTCCTCGGCTGGCGCCTCAGAATGACACAGGGGTAGATTCTTCGGTTATTGCACGCCATAAGGATGGCAATAAGCAAAAAAGTTCTCTAAAATACCGGTGATAAAATAAATAAGAGCCCGCATATGCGGGCTCAGAAAGAAGTGAATTAAATAATATATCGTTAACTTTAGTGTTATGATTAACCTTGAACAAGGCTGATTGCGATTTGAGGCAGTGCGTTTGCCTGTACCAGCAATGCGGATGATGTCTGCTGCAGTATTTGTGCTTTTGTATATTCTGCAGCTTCTTCTGCAATATCTGCGTCCATAATCGTTGATTTAGCTGCTGTGTTGTTTTCGATTGTTGTTGTGAGTGAAGAAGCAGCTGCATCAAGTCTGTTCATAGTAGCACCGATTGTTGCTTTCTTGTTAGAGATATCGTTGATAGCTGTATCTAACATGTTGATATACTGTGCTGCAGCACTTGCGCTTGCGAATGCAGCCTCTACGTTTTCAAAGTTTGCACCGCCTGATAAGCCTTTTGATGCATCGATACCGGAATCCCCCTGAATACCTTCTGTAGTAGTTGCACCAAGTGTAGAAGAATTCAGTTTAGCAAAGAATTTCGCTTCTATCTTAATACAGTTGCCTGCTTCGTCAGCGTTTGCACCTACCTGAAGTCTCAAGCCCTGTACTGAAAGTTTAGAATCAGGATCACCGTTTAATAGCTTCAATCCGTTAAAGTTAGAAGCTTCTGAAACCCTGTTGATTTCTGCCAGACGCTGTTTAACTTCGTCTGCCATTGCGCCCATAGCATCTTCGCTATATACGCTGTTTGCGGCTTGTACTGACAGGTCTCTTATACGGTTAAGGTTGTCTAAGATAACGTCTAAGTCACCTTCCATAATAGAGAGAACATTGTTCCCTGTTTCTACGTTGTCCTGTGCTACTTTTGAACCCCTAATTTGTGTGTTCAAACCTGTTGCTACATACAAACCTGCAGCGTCATCTCCGGCTCTGTTAATTTTTAAACCGGTTGACATTCTTTCTAATGATTGTTCAAGAGTGCTTGTTGCACTGTTCAAACTTTTTTGCGTTTTTAACGCAGTAATGTTGGTGTTTACAATAATAGGCATAACTAGCTCCTTTCTGAGAGAGTTTTTGGTAACTTCCGTGTATACTCTGCATGCAACCTTAAATAAGCCTTCTGACTTGCATACACAAAATCAGACTGCTCAAAAATATTGCAATCAGTATTCTTAAGGGGGATGGCGTTCCCTTTACACATATATACTACGGCTTTTCAGGAGTGTTATATATTGTCAAAAAGTTAGAAATTTGCAAAACTAAAGTATGATATTTTGACATTTTTCATACGTATTGTCGATACATAAACAAGTCTTTCAGAAGAAAAATATAGCAAATTATTGTATTAATTAAACAACAGGACATTTTTTTAGCGTTAGCTGTGTGTTATAATCAGTCAGAATGGCATTTCTTGAAGTAAAAAATTTAAATATCGGTTTTAACCTTTCTGACGGGTTCAGACAGGCAATACATAATGTCAGTTTTTCTCTTAAAAAGGGTGAAACACTTGCAATCGTAGGCGAATCAGGCTGCGGCAAAACTATTTCCACAATGTCAATATTGCAGCTTTTGCCGGAAAATGCCGTCATTCAAAGCGGAGAAATCGTTTTTAACGATAAAAATCTTTTAAAACTCAATCAAAAACAGATGCAGCAAATAAGGGGCAAGAAAATTGCACTTATTCCTCAAGACCCTATGACCTCTCTAAATCCGCTTTATACTATAGGCAATCAGCTTTTGGAAATTATAGAACTTCATCAGGGGTTAAAAGGCAAAGAAGCTTTTGATGTGGCAGTTCAGGCACTTGAGAGAGTAAAAATTCCGGATGCCGCAGATAAGATGAAAGCATATCCTCACGAATTTTCAGGAGGCATGAAACAGCGTGTTATTATAGCAATGGCGCTTGCATGCAAAGCGGAACTTATTATAGCGGATGAGCCGACAACCGCTCTGGATGTGACAGTACAGGCTCAGATTATGGAAATCTTGAGAGAGATTAAAACAAAATATAACCTTTCACTTATACTCATTACACACGACCTTGGTATAGTAGCGGAAAATGCCGATAAAATAGCCGTAATGTATGCAGGCAGAATAGTTGAATATGCCGGAGTAAAAGAATTGTTTAAATCTCCAAAACATCCTTATACAAAGGCGCTTTTAAATGTGATTCTCGATATAAATACCGATAGGATAGAAACTATTAGCGGTCAGCCTCCATCCATAACAGATGACATTAAAGGCTGCCCTTTCCATCCGAGATGTTTGAATTGTATGGAAATTTGTACAAAAAATATTCCTGAACTTAAAAAGGTGGAAGATTCTATGGCTGCCTGTCATTTGTATGATTGAGAATATAAAGTAAAGTCTTTAGCAAGTTTTGACAGATTGCATACACAGTGTTTGTACAAGCAAGAATCTTTAGGTCCTTCGGGTTTCACCCTCAGGATGACATATTGTTTTTTATCTTGGATTATTGGCGTTCGTAAGGTTTAGTATTCCGTTTCGAAAAATTTTTTCTAAAATTTCTTCACTTCAATAACCTTACTCACATGGGCACTCGCTCGGCTTTTAAGCCTCGACTCCGTGCCCGCTCAAAATCCGCCTCTTGGATTATTGGCGTTCGCTTTATTTTGTTTTCACAAAATATCCGCTCACTTTTTCGGCGTTTCTTCGAGTTTCGGGCTCTGCCTTCACTCTCCACAAAATCCGATGCATAATAAATATTATCAATATATAAGATCTGTCATTGAATTATGTAACATATACAAGAGTGACGTGAGAATAGATGCTTCGCTAACTCTCAGTATGACGCTGTTTTGAAAAATTTTAGCGGAATTTGCTGTATAAATCCTTTTTCTTGCAAGCGTCCTGAAAGCTATGGTATTATTAACCTATGAAAAAAGTAATCAGCAATCTTGTGGTAATGACGCTGGGTGCAATGATAGCAGCATTTGCACTCGAAGCTTTTTTAATACCGAACAAAATCATTGACGGCGGGATTCTCGGTATTTCGATTATGACGAATTATAAAACCGATTTTCCTCTTGGCTGGTGCATATTTTTACTGAATCTGCCTTTTATATTCCTTGCTCTGCAGAAAATGGGTAAAGCATTTGTTGCATTCACATTTTATGCAGTATCAGTTTTGTCAGTCGGCGTATCTTTTATGCCTGTCTGGCTGAATCACAAACACGTATCAGACCCTTTTCTCGCCTGCATTTTTGGCGGACTTATACTGGGAGCGGGTGTAGGGCTTGTTTTGAGAAGCAATTCCTCTCTTGACGGTACAGAAATATTGTCCATAAGGCTTTCTAAAAAATGGGGTTTCTCTGTAGGTGAATTCATAATGTTTTTTAACCTGTTTATCTTTACCGCAGCGGGTTTTGTATATAATGACTGGCGAAGCTCAATGTATTCGATGATTTCATATTTCATTGCCTACAGGGTAATCGATATCGTAATAGAAGGTCTCAACGAGTCAAAATCAGTGCGTATTGTAACTGAAAAACACACTGATATCGGAAATGCAATAATGGAAAATTTTGATATAAGCGTTACTTATCTCAAAGCAAGAGGCGGTTATTCCGGGCAGGAAAAGAAAATTATCTTTTGCGTAATAAACAGGCTGGAAATTGCAAAACTTAAACAACTCGTAAAAAATGTTGATGAATCGGCTTTTATAACTATAGAAAATGTACACGAAGTGGACGGCGGACGAGTAAAAAAACACGGCCATTTTTGATTTTTCTGTATATTTCAAAGATTTTTATCAATTATGTATCGATAATACGACAATAGATATTATCTACATAATCACAGAACAAAATTACATGTTAAAATATCTTTAGAAATAAAATCGGAGAAATCTTTTGCCAAACATCACTTTGATAACAGACAGTGAACAGACAGAAAATGAGGTAAAGACTAAAGTTCTGCTCCTTAGAAATTCTGATGCTTTTGAGTCTATCAGACATGACTACTGTTTTGAAAAAGTCAAAGAATCAAATCCTTCTCTGGTTTTTTATCATTATACAGCAGGTAATGAAGAAAAACTCCTTAATTTTCTTCAAAAAATAAACCAGACAAACCCGCTAAAAACAACACCTGTTATACTGTTATTTGAAGAATTTGATGAAAATATACTCTGCAATGCTTTTGAAAAAGGAATAACAGACTTTTTGACAGTTGATTCTACAGAGACAGAATTCACAATAAGGACTCTGTGGTGTCTTAAAAAACGGGAAACAATACATGAAAGCGAAAGCAACAAAGACATACTTTCCCAGCTAAAAATAATAGACAAAACAAACCGGGTTTATACGGAAAATTATACATATACTATTTTGAAAGAAGAAAGCAAAAACAGCTGGGGAACTTTTGCCGTTATTGCACCTGACATAAACGTAAGAAGCAAAATTTCACCGCAGACACTTATGCATACAATAAAAAACACTGTTCGCTCTTGTGACATTCTCGGTTATGCAAGTGATTTTAAAATATATTTGTGGTTCAGAAAAACGGAAGCACAAAAAGCAGCAAAAGTTCTGGAAAAAATCCAGCAGGCTCTGTCAAAAGATTTTACAATCTGCGCAGGATACATTGATACAAAAAATCTCGAGTTTGATAAAGCGGAAGAATGCGCTAACAAAGCACTTTCTAAAGCTTTATTAAAAGGTAATACTTTTATCCACGCGCAAGAACAAAAGAAAAAAGAAGTAAATTTAGAAATTAATATAAAAAACTTTAAAGCACAGAAAGAAAACCTGTCAAAACAACTGGACTCTATTTTGTCTCCTCTTTTTTACAGAACACAAAAAATATATGAAGAAAAACTTTTCCACACAAAAGTTATTCAGAATGTAGCTAACGGAAAAGGTCTTTTTAAACTGGAAAATGAAAAAGGACAGAGCACTATTACGGTAAGCTATCCCGGTTATACAAAAATAAATATAGAAATTATACACAATATAACAGGAGAAGACCTGAAAGCAGAAAAACTTCATGTAGAAGCACAGGAGCTGGATGAAAAAAAACTGGAATACCTGCTAAAATCTTTTATAAAAGATTTTCAAAACTATACACAAAACTAAAAGGAACAATCTATGACTATTGATATAACAACACAAAACTCGGCTTTTTTATTTATCGATGTACAGGAAAAACTCGTAGCAATGCTGACAAAAAACAAATGCGCAAAAAAAGCTGAAATACTGGCAAAAACAGCAAAAATTCTGGGAATAAAAACAATCCTGACAGAACAGTATCCGAAAGGCCTGGGCTCCACAATACCGGATGTAAAATACTGTCTGCCTGACAATGCCCGTTATTTTGAAAAAACAAGTTTCAATGCACTTGATACTCAGTGGGTAGAAGAAGCTCTTTACGGCACAAAAAATATATTCATATTCGGTATAGAAACACACATCTGTGTATACCAGACAGCAATTGCCCTTTTACAAAAAGGTTTTAATGTTTTTGTTGTAAAAGATGCCTGCGCATCAAGAGAAACGGATGAATTCAAAGCAGGTATAAATCTTATGGAAAAAGAAGGCGCAAAAATACTCACAACCGAAATGGTAATTTTTGAAATGCTAAAATCATCTAAACATCCTAATTTTAAAGAAGTACAGGCATTAATAAAATAAAATGATTTTAAAAGAATTTTCTGATTTTTTAAAACAAAATGAACAAAAGCCATCCGTTACATTGCTTTATGCATGGTTAAAAATAAAAATAGAATCACCGGCAAAAAGCAATGTGGATAGAATTTTGCAAAAAGAAATATACATTGCAAAAAACAGAGCCGGCAATTTTCTTTTTATCGGCAAATCACCGTCAGGAAGGAATTTGATGGAGAGTTTGTACAACTTTGCATTGAGTTTTGAACAGCAAAAAATGGCACGCTGGCTCCACGATAAAAAAGCAAATGATTTCAAAAATTATTAAGTAAAGTTAAAAATACGGCATGGAAAAGGTTTTCGGAAATACCCATGCTTTTTATTTGTATTATCATGAAAAATTTCTTTTTTACTTCCTGTAGAAAACTTGTTCAAAACTCATTTTTTGCTGTTCAAAAACTGTTTAAAAAGTACTGGTTTTGAACAGGATAAAAATTTTTCAAAAAATTTTCTACAGCTTTGAACAGGTTTTATACAGAAAATTTACAAAGTTTTGAACAGGCTTTGTGCTTTATATTGTTTGATTTATAATAGTTTTATACAGTTTTTTGTTTCTTTATTATTATTATTATTTTATATATTTATATATTATTAATATTATAAATAAGAAATTTCATTCAGAAAAAGATTTATCGGGAGATATAAAAAATGGCAAACATGGAATTTACTATAGAGAAAGAATCTCTTCTTACAAATTTAAAAATTGTGGAAAAAACAACCGTAACAAGAGGTATTCAGCCCGTACTTTCCAATATTTTAATTGATGCAGCTCCTGACAACTATATTACTTTCAGCGCAACTGACCTTGATATAAATATTGTGTCAAAAACAATTGCTTCTGTAAAAACTCCCGGAAAAATTACTTTACCTGCAAAAAAACTTTCTGAAATAGTGTCTAAATTAAGCAGTAAACCGATTGTTTTTTCTCTCAATGAAGATACTAATGTTGTTAATATAATTTGCGGGAATTCTAAATTTGAACTTATAGGTATATCTGCTGATGAATTCCCTGAAACAATAAACGAAGAAGCTTTGAAAAATGTTCAGCCTGTAGAGATTGATTTAAACCCGTTTCTCAAATGTATAAAGTATACTGCATATTCTGCTGCAAATTATGAAAGCAGAAATATTATAAGCGGTGTTTTGTGTACAATTTCAAAAGATGAACTTGAAATGGCTGCTACTGATGGTAACAGACTTACAAGAATCGTAGAAAAAATATCGAATTCAAATACTGACGAAATTAACTGTGTAATTCCATCTAAAACATTGCAGGAGTTTTTGAGAATAGCATCTTTTATAAAAGAAGATAAACTCAGTCTTTATATTGAAAAAACAAGAATTGTATTTAAAACAGCATCTATGACAATGTCTTCAAGACTATTGGAGGGAGAATATCCTCCTTATAAACAGTTGATTCCTCAGTCTTGTGAAAAAAATGCTCTGATTGTAAGAGAAGATATGATATCTGCACTGGAGAGAGTTGCTGTTATGGTTAATGAAAGAACAAATATTGTTAAGTTTATTTTTGGTGAAAATACACTTTTCTTGAAAGCTGATACTCCGGATGCAGGTCTTGGAGAAGATTCTATACCTGTACAGTATACAGATGAAGAACTTACAATTGCATTTAATTACAGATATGTTTTGGATTCTCTTAAGACAATGGAATCACCTAATGTAAAAATAGGTCTTGGCGGCAGTCTTTCCGCTACACTTTTCAGACCTGACAGCGGCGACGATTATCTCAGTCTTATTATGCCTATTCAGTTGAGATAGTGTAAAAAGACAGTTTTTTTGTGTCATCACTGTATACGTCATATAATTCAGATTTTTATGGTATCTGCGGAGTTTGTAATATAAGTCCCGTAAGAAAACTATTGTCATTTTATGAGTTTTGTGTATAATTTTATTAGCAGCTGTTAATAAAGGTTTTTGGCTGCGGTGTTACTTTTAAACGGAAGAGCTGTTTGGACTTAATCTTTTTTTAAGTTAACTCTTTTGTTTATATGTTTGTCAGAATGGCAGTTCCTCCCTTCTGATAGGATTTATTAATATTTTACAAAATGAACGTTTGCAAATTTAATTACAAATATATTAAGGACAAAGCCACCCCCGGAAGCTGGAGAAGGGGATATGAAGGCTACCAGAAGGGTATTGTAATGTCTTACGATACCAAAATTGCCGGTGTTGACGCACAGGTAAAAGGCAATTTTAAAGATGCCTACGAAACCAGTCTTACTTTTACAAAAAACGGAGTAAAAGCTGATTGCAGTTGTCCTTTAAAAGAAGAATGGTGTAAACACGCAATAGCTGTAGGTTTAAAGGTTATAGAAGACAAAGTTTATGATGAATACTTGGAGCGTGTTCATAAAGTTCACCTTGAATACCCTGATGAATATGTAGAGCCTGTTGAAAATCCTACAGGAAGATATGTGTTTCATTTTAACCCGAAAAGAAGACAAAATTTCTTCTCTATACTTGTTATGGACAGAGAAACAGGCAAGGTTATCAGGGACTTAGAGGCTATTTTAAGGGCAATAATAGAGCTTCAAAGAACAGACAAATCTTTTGTCTTAAACGAAGAAGAAAAAGTTGATATAGCTATATTCCAGCTGCTTTTACAGCGCTCGCGCCTTGATAAAAAAGCAGGCTGGTATGATGTACCTATTGCAAAGTTTGACGGCTTTTTCCAGCTTTTATCAAAGGCTGAAGAGGTTATAGACGGCAAAACAAAAGAGCGTCTGCGTTTTGATAATCAGGAATGGCAGCTTGAACTTTCCGTAAACTTTTCTATGGTAGGCAATGTGCTTTTATCACTTACATGGGAGCGTCCTGACGGCAGCGACTCTTATCCTTTTGAAGAAATAAGATATTTTTCAAGACAGCTAAAATGGGGCAGGTATAAAAACGTGATTTTCCCGACTTCTACACCAGTTTCAGCTTTGCCTCAAAGTCTTATCAAAGCAAGCTTTACTGATGTAAAAGATGCTGACGGTGCAAAATTTTTGTATGAAGAACTCCCGAAACTTCAAAAGGTTATGAAGGTAAATATATCTGAAACAATTGAAAAACTGTTTCTGGAACAAAAACCGCCTATAAATATTGTTACTCTGGGATTAGATTACGACGGTTCTTTGAAAGCTGAACTGGAATTTGAATATGACGGAACCCGCGTTCCTTATTCAAAACACACTGAAAAAACACCTTATGTAACAATAAAAAAACCGGAACAGGATTTGCTGTACTGGGTAAAACGCAACCCCCAGCACGAAGAACAGGCTTATCAAATGCTTCTTGCATGCAAATTTGCACCCATGCAGACAAATAACCTTGCTCTGGAAAAAGAAAACGCAATAGATTTTTACAACTATTACATACAGCAGGCAGGCGAAGGCTGGAAGTTTGAAGAAAAAGACGACATGTCGTTTTTCAAACTTACAAAAGACCCCTTTGAACTCTGTGCTGATATAGATTTTTCAGTTGATTCTACAGACAGTTTTGACATTGAACTCTACGGCAGAGTGGGAGAAGAAATAATTCCGTTTGATGATGTATATGCACTGACTCTGGATAACAGCAAGTATGTAAGAATTAAAAATCTCGGATTTGCTGAAGTTCCTACGATGGATGTTTATTCCTTGATGAGAGCTTTCAACACTTTTGACGTATACAAAAATGATGACAATAAATACATTGTAAAAACCTACAGAGCAGGTCTTTTGTCGGAGATGGAAAATCTCGGTATGAAGATAAAAATGAGCCGCAGATTTTCAAAATTCTGGAAACAGATTTCTACATTTTCCACAATGGATGTACCTGCACTGCCTAAAGGTATTAATGCGGAATTCAGAGAATATCAAAAAAGAGGTTTCGGCTGGCTGTGGTTTATGTATCAGTACGGCTTAAACGGTATTCTTGCCGATGATATGGGTCTCGGTAAAACATTGCAGGCGCTGGCTTTGCTTCAAAAAGCAAAAGAAAAAAACAAAAAAGCACCGAATCTTGTTATTTGCCCGACTTCTGTTGTATTTAACTGGGAAAATGAAATCGAAAAATTTGCTCCCGGGCTCACATGTCTTAAATTAAGCGGTACGGAAAGAAAAGATTTATTCAAAGAAATTCCTAAATACGATGTTGTAATAACAAGCTATGCGCTGATAAGACGCGATATTGCAAAACTCAAAAAACATGAGTTCAGATACGTGATACTTGATGAATCACAGAATATTAAAAATGCTGAATCTATCACGGCACAGAGTGTTAAACAACTGAACTGCAAGCACAAACTTGCATTGTCCGGCACACCGATTGAAAACAGGCTTGAAGAGTTGTGGTCAATATTTGATTTTCTTATGCCGGGATTTTTGTTTGACAAGAGCGAATTTAACTACCGTTATGTTACACCGATTATGGAGCGTGAAGACAAAACTGTTGAAAAACGCTTAAAATCACAGATTTATCCGTTTATCCTGCGCCGTATGAAAAGAGATGTTGCAAAAGATCTTCCGGATAAAATCGAAAACGTTGCATACTGCGAACTTACACCTGAACAAAAAGATTTTTACCTCGAGGTTATGGATTCCACAAGAGAAGAACTCTTCAAATCCATCGAAGAAAAAGGTATCGAAAAAAGCAGAATGTCTATATTCTCTGCGCTTTTGCGCTTGAGACAGATATGCTGCCACCCGAGACTTTACGACAAAGAAAATGTAAAAGGGATAAAAGAATCCGGCAAGTTCGAACAACTGAAAGTAATGCTCGAAGAAATTATCTCGGAAGGGCACAGAGTATTATTATTCAGCCAGTTTGTCGATATGCTTGATATTATTAAAGAATGGCTTGTAAAAGAAGACATCAAACATGAATACCTGACAGGAAGCACAAAAGATCGTCAGGAAGTGGTTGAACGCTTCAATTCAGACCCGACAATACCTATATTCTTAATCAGTCTGAAAGCCGGCGGTACCGGATTGAACCTGACAGGTGCGGATTATGTAATTCACTACGACCCGTGGTGGAATCCGGCTGTTGAAGATCAGGCTACAGACAGAGCTTACCGTATAGGCCAGACAAAGAAAGTGTTTGTATACCGTATGATTACAAAAGGTACGGTTGAAGAAAAAATTCAAAAACTTAAATCCAGAAAAAGAGACCTTGTTGACAGCGTAATTTCTGTAGACAGAAATATCGGCAAATCACTGACATACGAAGATTTGAAAGACATCTTCTCGTTGGATTAATAATTATGCAGCATATAAAAGAATGACGAAAGAAACATGTAATAAAATAATCTGTCATTCTGAACACTCTGGCGAACAAAACGATTAAGTATCGTTTTGTGAGAGGACGAAACCTCTATCCTCACCTCTTCTGGGGGATGAAACCTGAAAGATTTAAAAAACAAAAGATTCTTCGGCTAAAGCCTCAGAATGATGAATAAACAAAGGCAGCCTTAAATCAAATCGTCATCCTGAGGGTGAAACCCGAAGGATCTTTCTTAAAGAATGAATAGTATATAGATTAAAACGAGTCACACATATCAGAATACTATTGAATACATGCAAAACTGTCTCAGGCCGCGTCACGAACAAAAAGCGTATAGTCTAGTTACTTTGTCCTGCTCTGTAGCCGCACCATGCAAATATTGCAGGCATTACTTTTTCCAGATGTAAATGTTGTACTACCGGTATTTTTGCAACAACCAGAGCACCCAGAGCATCATCCATATTAACAATTGAATCTTTCAGTGTCAGTTTTCTGTCCGGCTCTTTATCTTTCGGGTCATTGATAATATTTGAAATAAATGCTGCCAGAGGCATTCCTGCTATCAAAGAAGTAGCAATAGCTGCCACTTTTACCGGTTTTGAGTCTTTGTATTTGACGTTATCTTCGATCAATTTCATTGCTCCGCCTACAAGCGCCGTAGGAATGGTGGCATTCATAAACTGGAACACACCTTCTTGTATTTTTCGTTTTTTGTTTGATTTTTTGTCTGCTGCAACACCGGAAATAACACCGCCTGCTATACTTGCCGTACTCAGAGCAAGCACTTCTTTTAATCCGTATTCAACTTTAAATAAATCTTTTAAGTTTTTTAAACCGTGCTGTTTTTTTGCGAAATAAATCATAGGCAAAAGAGTAGCAATTACAGACCCTGCTGCTACTTTTATTTTTGTCTTTGTATCAGCTTCTTCCACCCTGTGGTTTCTTTTGTAATACAGTGTGGAATAAACATTTTTTGTATGTGCAGTTGATTGAAAAGAACTAAACACATTTGAATTTGAATTATTTATTTGATTATTAACAGATAACGGCATTATAAATTTCTCTTGTTCTTACATTATAAAAACACAGAAGTTAAAATTTTGCTATAATCTTTGTAAATAAAAATTAAGAGAGTAAGAAAAGGTATAAGAAAGTGATTAAAGATAATATTAAAAATGCAAAAGAATACTATTATCTTGGAGAAAATTTCCAAAAAGGTTTTGAATATCTGGAAAACACAGACATTCTTTCACTGGAGAACGGAAAATATGAAATAGAAGGCGAAGATATTTTTGTATCTGTCCAGGATTATCAAACAAAATTCGTCGAAGAAGGAAAAATTGAAGCTCACAGAAAATATGCTGATATCCAGTTTATAGCAAAAGGTACAGAAAAAATGGGAGTCGGGGATATAGAAAATTTTAAACCTGCAACATTTTACGATGATGCAAAAGACATAATTTTTCTTGAAGGAGACGCAGAATTTATCGAAGTAAAATCAGGTGATTTTCTCGTCTTTATGCCGCAGGATGCTCATATGCCATGTATTGAAAACAACGGTGTTTCTTATGTAAAAAAAGCTGTTGTAAAAGTAAAGATATAGTTTTTTGGCCCGTGAAATTCTTGTAAAAGAAATTTTTTGCATGTAAAATATTAATAAGTAAAGACTTGTGGATTAATGTTAATGGAATTTTTCAGAAAAAATCAAAAAATTATAGTAGGATTAATTGCCGTATCATTTTTATTATTTATGTTTGCACCTATATTGATTGCATTCATAGCAAAATAAAACAGGCAATGCATAAGGATAGCTGTTTTATCCTTATAAAATTACAAAAAGACGGGTTGGAATCGGGATAAAATAAATGCCGCATAACGCAAGCGTTTTTACATACAAAAGCTTTGTAAAAAGTATATTTAAAGCTTTTTTTATATTTATTTTAATATTTTCTTTTTCTCAGGAGACTTTTTGTACCCAGAACCATATTGAGAAAAAGAGAAAAGAAACGCATGCAAAAGTCCTCAGACTCAAAAGACTTGAGTCTATTGAAACAAACAAATTGTACAGAAATCAGCAAAAGCTCGAAAATGCGACAAAAAATTTAAAAACCTCTAAAAAACAATATCAATCAGCAGAGGCTCAGCTTGCCGAAGCCGAAAAAAATCTGAATGAGACACTTTCTGAGTTTTCTGCTACCGAATTTCAGGCAAAAAACAGAATCAGACAAATCTTCAAAAAACAAAGAAAAGGAATGTTTCAGCTGCTTCTGGCAACTACTGATATAAATACTTTTTTGGACAGAATATATTTTCAAAATATTCTGACTAAAAAAGATAAGAAGAAAATGGCATATTTAAAAGAAAAATCCAGAAGAATTGCTCTTTTAAGAAATCAAATAGAACAGCAAAAAACAATAATCGCCTATTCAATAAAAAATATAAATGCACAGCAGCAGTATATTCAAGGTGCAATAAGCCAGAACGAAATCTCTATACAGAAATACAGAACCGACCGTGCTTATTACGAAAAAGCCGAGAGAGAACTGGCAAAACAATCAGAAGCACTCGGTCGTATGATTAACAAAAACACAAAAGGCACAACTGTAAAGGTAGTTTCTGGATTTATGAAACCTATTGCCGGCCCCATAACATCGCCTTTCGGATACAGAACACATCCTATTTTTAAAAGAACGATATTTCACTCCGGAATCGATATTGGAGGTATCAACGGCGGTAAAATTCGTGCATCAAACTCCGGAAAGGTTATCTATGCCGGCTGGTACGGCGGTTACGGAAAAGTTGTTATCATAGACCATGGTATAATAAATGGTAAGGCAATTACCACTCTTTATGCACATATGTCAGGCTATATTGTAAGTCCCGGACAAAATGTATTAAAGGGCCAGGTTGTCGGCTATGAAGGTTCTACAGGATACAGCACGGGGCCGCACTGCCACTTTGAAGTCAGAGTTAACGGAAAACCGCAAAATCCGCTGAATTATATTTAAAATAAAAGGCATTTTCGTGAAAAAACAATTTATAACAGCATTAATTTTAATATTTTCTCTATTGGCAGGGACATGTGTTTATGCGGCAGAAACACTTGATATCCCGCAAAATACAAGCCTTGAGGATGCTGTTTTAAAAGATGCGGATAAAAATACAGAAAATGAAAAAGAAGTTTCCCCTAAACCTGACACGAAACAGGATGAACAAACTATAACACAGGACAAATCTGACAAGGATACAAAAGCAGAGAAAAAGCCTGAAAAAACAAAGAAGTTTTTTACAAGAGCGGAAAAAGAAAAACAATCCGGCAAAGAGACTGATGCCGCACAGGAAGGTCCGACTACAGATGTTCTTGTCGACAGCGAGACCATAGAGTATTTCCCTGAACGTCACGAGTTTGAAGCAGTCGGCAACGCTAAAGTAACTTTTCCTGAAGAAAACTCTACCCTGCTTGCTGACAGAATTATTTTTAACCATGACACAAATTTTATAAAAGGTTACGGCAATGTTGTCCTTATAAAAGAAGGTCAAAGGGTCAACGGTGACTATATTCAGGTTGATTTAAACGAAGACAATGCCATGATGACTCATCCTGTGTTGAATCATGTGGCAATTAAAATCAGAGCAAAAAATGTACAGGTTAGTGATGTAAAAACAGAAGCCATGGATGGTATGGTAACATTCAATGATAAAGTTACCTACAAATTTACATCAAGACCGATTATGGGTTTTGATAATCCGATGCTGGAAGAGGCTATTCCGCAGCATTTCTATTTTAAAGAAAAATATGATAACAAATGGAGGCTTAAAGCCAAAACAATCATAATAGACAGCTATAAAGACAGAGATATAGCTACTTTGAAAAATGCGGATATGTATATCAAAGATACAAAACTTGCATCGGCAGGAAAAATAAGATTATATACGGATAAAGAACAGGGCTATATCGAAACAAATATGCTGGAACTCGGTTCTATGAGAAACTTAGGTGCATATATTTCACCGGGAATTGTTTTGCAGACACCGAATGCTTCTACCTTAAAAATTGGCCCTGCTGTTACTTATAAGAGTGAATTCGGTGTAGGTGCACTGGGGCGCTTTTTAACTGATAAAAACAGAACAGAATTCGGCTGGTCAAGTTCAAAAGACAAATTTGTTGTTCAAGGTGATCAGGAAATTACAGATAATCTGCACCTGGAATACGGTATCAATACATATATGAGTAACTACTTCCTCGGGGGTAGAATGCCGGAATACGGTGCTCAGCTGGTACATCACAAAACCTATGATATTGAAGATCTAGGAGTTAAATTTAGCAACAGATTTGTCGGAGGTCTATACAGAGACTGGGGAGACACTTCTTTTTCAACAACTAAATTTGCATGGCAGACTTCTTCGTCGAAATCTTTGTTTAAGTATACAAATAATGAATCAAAATTTGCTCTTGATTTTGGTGTAAATGTCCAGACACATGCCGCTTTATATGGTACAGGGGATACAATGGGTCTTGTCAGAGGCGGTCCGTATTTGAGAACACAATACAAAGCCTGGCAGCAGTATATAGCATACTTTCACGGCGGTCAGGCTGGCGACACACCTTTCTATTTTGACCAGAACTTTTACGGAAAATCAAATGTTGTTATTGGTGAATCTTTGAGGTTAAGCAAATATCTGACTCTTATGTATGCTGGGACAATAGTTTTATCAAATGATACACCGGACGATAGAATGCTGCAGGAAAACAGGATATATTTTGCAATAGGACCTGATGATTTGAAATTTTTAATCGGATACGATATATACAGACAAAATGCTGCTATGGGTATTAGCATGAATGTTGGTGCAGAAAATTCAGAAGTTGAATTTAACAGACTCATACTCAATGATCCTCAGGCTATAGCAAAACATGATAAAGCAGAAAGAAAACACGAAGCTGCGCAGAATAGAAAAGCAGTTGAAGCTAAGAAAAAACAAAAAGAATCAGATCCTATGAATCGTTCGGTTAAGGATTATAACGACTACATGCCGGGATTTAACATGATGCCGGGCGGTACAATGCTTACACCGTCTATGATTAGACCTCCGGGAATGTAAGACTTTTTATTATTGGCATTCATAAGGTTTAGTATTTCTTTTCGAAATTTTAGAATAAAATTTCTTCATTTTATCAACCTTACTCACATGGCTGTACCCTCATTTCGTTTCCTCAGAATGACTTAATATTTTAGATTCTTCGGTTAAAACCTCAGAATGACGTTTTTTGTTAATTATTTAAATCGTCATTCTGAATGAGTGAAACGACTGAAGAATCTTTGTTAATATATACGAAAATGACAAGCTTTTTATAGTATCCGTGGAGTTTGTTATATAAGTTTTATAAATACAGTGTTGACACATGGAACATGCGGTGATACAATATAAAAAATTTAAATAAAGATCTTTTTTTTTAAGGTCAGAACCTTACGTATCGGGATCTTTAATAATTTTTTAGAAGGGCTTTTTTAAAGTTAAAGAAAAGGTAGGATAAGTGCAAGTTTGTGTAATAAAAAACACAGAACCTAAAAACGTAAGCATACCTCTGACTATGACGGCAGGCGGTATAGCAGGGCTTGGTTTGCGCTATTTTATGCCAGTTTATAAGCCCGAAATTGATACAGTTATGTTCAATCAGTCTGATGCAATTAAAAGAGACAATTTTGAAACAGCTAAAAAAACTTTTATTGATAAAGCAAAAAATTTATTTAAAAAAGAACCAGAAAATGAAGCATTAAAACTGTTTTTGGAAAGAATGGAAGCTAAAACTGTTCAAGAAGCTAAAACAGCAAAAGAAAAAATCAAAAATGCTCCGCAAGCAGTAAAAGAAAATGTTGATAAGCTTAAAAAAGTAATGGCTGCTCAGATTAGAGCCTCCAGACATCTTACTGAAGCAAATATTAAAAACGCTGTTAAACAAGCGCGTCCTGTATGGGGCTATTTGCTGCCGGGTCTGGCATTGGGTGCTCTTGGCGGATATTTTTATAATGTAGTCGGAACAATAAAAGAAGACTAAATTTTTAATTATTCAGACTATGTATAGGTGCCGGGATTCTGCCTCCTCTTTGCACAAAATTTGTGCTGGAAAGAGAATTTACATTCATTATCGGGGCTTCACCGAGCAGTCCGCCGAATACTACTTTGTCTCCGGCTTTTTTATCAGGTGCAGGGATGATTCTAACCGCTGTAGTTTTCTTGTTAATCATACCTATTGCCATTTCATCGGCAATGATTCCTGATATAGTATCAGCAGGGGTGTCGCCGGGGATTGCAATCATATCAAGCCCTACAGAACAGACTGAAGTCATTGCCTCGAGTTTATCAAAAGTCAGGCAGCCTTTTTCTGCCGCTTCTATCATTCCGGCATCCTCGGAAACCGGAATAAAAGCACCTGACAGACCTCCAACATGCGAGCTTGCCATAATACCGCCTTTTTTTACTGCATCATTGAGCATGGCCAGAGCTGCTGTTGTACCGTGTGCACCGGCATGTTCTAGACCCATTGCCTGAAAAATACCTGCAACGCTGTCGCCGATTTCCGGAGTAGGTGCAAGAGACAGGTCTATAATACCGAAAGGTATTCCCATTTTTTTTGCCATTTCCCGGCCTACGAGTTCTCCTGTAGAAGTAATCTTGTATGCGGTTTGTTTAATTTTATTTGCCATTTCTCCAAAAGATGCGCCTGCCGGCATGGATTCTATGGCTGCACGTACTACACCCGGGCCTGAAACACCTACATTCAATGCGCATTCGGGTTCTCCGTATCCGTGGAATGCTCCTGCCATAAACGGATTGTCACCCGGTACATTACAGAAACATACAAGTTTTGCCGCACCAATGCCGTCACGGTCTTTTGTTAATTCTGCTGCCTGTTTGATTGTTGTACCCATTTTCAGCACTGCGTCCATGTTTATGCCGGCTTTTGAACTTGCAACATTTACGGAGGAGCATATCCTTTCTGTTTGTGCAAGTGCTTCGGGTATACTTTCTATAAGCGCAATATCACCTTTTGTGCAGCCTTTTTCCACCAGTGCGCCGAATCCGCCTATAAAATTGACCCCGACATCCCGTGCAGCTTTGTCCAGAATTTTTGCAAGGTATACATAGTCATAATCTTTACAGGATTCTCCAACAAGAGAAATAGGTGTTACGGAAATTCTTTTGTTTATTATGGGAATAGAGTATTCGTCTTCTATCTCCTGTGCTGTAGTGACAAGATTTTTGGCATATTTTGTTATTTTGTTATAGATTTTTTCTCCAACAGCTTTTACATTAGTATCACAACAGTCACGCAGGCTCAGTGCAAGTGTCACTGTCCTTATATCAAGGTGATGCACACGAATCATATTTATTGTTTCTAAGATAGAATCTGCATTTATAGAAGACATATTTTCCCCCGCATTGCTGTATATATGCTAATTATAGCGAAAAATTTTTTAAAAGTTTGAAAGTTTACATTATTTGTCAAATCAAGTAACGGGACTTATATAGCAAATTCTTCTGAAAATTTCAAAACCGCGTCATTCTTGTATATGTTACATATTTCGGTGACAAAAATTGTTATTTCTTTATTAGAAATAATAAAAGTAAAAACTAAAATGTATATATGTAGTGATAATATTTATTATGTAAAATTAAAAAGTTTTTTAATAAACAGCAGGGGGTACGGGGGCGGCACGCCCCTGTTGTAACCTTGATTAGAAACAGTTTTGTTTTGAGGCAATTTTTACAGCAGCCTGTCGCTGAAAAATTGCCGCTAAAATACTTACTGTTTCTTTTGATAAGCGTGTTTCTTTCTTTGCTTGAGTC
>CASFNW010000034.1 GCA_949296245.1 uncultured bacterium | reverse complement strand
GGATAATTTGGATGAACTTTTTTTCTTAGGTGGCTCATCCGGTGGTGCAAGACCAAAGATTTTAACATCAATTGACAACGAGGATTGGATTATTAAGTTCCCATCTTCATCTGATCCTAAAAATATTGGGAAAAAAGAATATCAATATTCCTTATGTGCAAAAGATTGCGGAATAAATATGACAGAAACGCGACTTTTTCCATCCAAAATTTGTTCAGGATATTTTGGTATAAAAAGGTTTGACCGTAAAAATGGTAAAAAAGTTCATATGGTATCAGCCAGTGGACTGTTAGAGACAAGTCATAGACTTCCTAATCTTGATTACAATACATTGATGAAATTAACACTTGAACTAACAAGAAACTATCAAGATATTGAACAATTATTCAGGCTAATGTGCTTTAATGTTTTTGCACACAACAGAGATGACCATTCAAAGAATTTTTCTTTTCTTTTTAATGATACAAAAAAAGAATGGCACATATCTCCTGCGTACGATTTAACTTACAGTTTTTCATTTAATGGGGAACATGCGACAACAATTAATGGTGAAGGAAAAAATCCAACCTTAGATGATATTTTAGCTGTGGCAAAAAATATAGGACTCAAGGAAAAATTTGCAAAAGATATTGCATTAAATATTCAAGAAAAATGTTCTAAATTATTTAATTAATCTCATCTCTAAGTACATTAATCTTTAACAAGAAGAGTCTTTATAACGGACGACACGAAAGGAAGTGAGTTAGTCCGGGTTGCGAACAGATTGAGCCGGCTAAGCCGCAGGCTTTAAGGCGAAACTCTGTGAGCGTGAAGCAAATCCAAGAAAGTCCACTGCGGCCCAGATTTTACAACAAGAGCCGAAAAGGCTCTTTTTTAGTGTCTCTTCAAGTTCTAATCTGCGTTTCCGGCGATTGAAAAATTTTAATCAAATTTTTTAAAAATCGCTAAAAGTCTTTTGTACTAACTATTTTCAGAGTTCGAGTCCATTTTGGAGTCTAATTCTTTACAAAAATCTGGTGAAAACACCTTCTGTATAAACTCTACATGGATTTCTTTTTCTGCAATTCTTGCTAATACTGGGAAAAGTCTAGACAAAAGAAAACTTGTTTCTTTATACGAGTATATTTTTTTATTTTTTAATATAATAAAGAAATGACAGACGATTACAAAAAATACCTCGATGAGGGAATATACGATATAAAAAGCGGGAAATATGACTCTGCAATTGAAAAGATAAATAAATCAATTGAAATTAAAAATGATTGGGAAATTTCTTACTTTTACAGAGCTGTTGCATATCAGGCGTTGGAACATTTTGATGAGGCTATGCTGGATTATACAAAGGCATTGCAGCTGAATGAAAAGATGACTGATGCATATTATAATCGTGCAAGAATAATTCTCACGAGAAAAGATATAAAAGAACCGGATTTTGAAGCTGCAGTAGAAAACCTTGAAAAAGCGCTGAAACTCGATGAAAAATTCTTAGATGCAATGTATGCAATGGCTGCTGCTCATAAAAAATTGGGCAATTATTCAAAAGCTCTTGAGTATTTGGAAAAACTAATAGAGCTTGAGCCTGAGGCAATAAACGCAAGGGCTTTTAAAAAATTATTACTGCAAAAATATATTAAATGATTTTATACAGTTTTTGTATAGTCATTATATTTTTGCAGCGGCCATATTCTTTCAGGTATTGTATCAGATGTTACTCTGTATTGTCCTGCACAATATTGTTTTACAGCCTGGCTGGTATAACCTTTTGTTCTGCTTAATTTGCCTTTAAATGCCATTATCCCGACTTCTACACCCAGTGAAACATCTGATTGTATAGCTTCATAAAGTGCTTCGGGTGTAGGATATTCTTTTTTTAGTTCTGCAATACGAGCATCATCTGCCGCATAGTGCCTGTGGTCGTATGATACTGCATATTGATGTTTGGTAAGTTTGCTGCCTTTTGTCTTCCAATCATTTGGGTCAGCATACATACATTCAAGTGTTTCTAAATCTACCTGCATTACGCCTTTGTATTGTCTGCCCGGGTTTTTCATAACTTTGTCAGAAAATACATAGCCGCCGGATTCAACATTTAGAATGCCTGCAATAATTTCAGGGTCAACACCGTATTTTTCAGACAATGCAGATACCATATTTGTTATACCTTTTATAGCATTTTTATCTATTTTGCCGCTGTGCTGCTTAGCATAGTTTGTTCTAACATAGTTTTCTACTATTTGATATTTCTTCTTATCTTTTGGTTCATAATCTTTGTATATTTCAAGATAGGCTGTTTTTCCGTCTGATTTTTTTAATAAATTGATATTCTCCGCTAGTTTAAGATCTTCCACATTGAACCTTTCTGCAAATTTAAGATCAGGTGTATATACTCTTGTTGCATCGTTTTCATGTATATACGGACGGAGATTGGTCTCTTTTATGCTATTTTCAAGCATTAGCGCATTGAATTCATTTTGTGCGGTCTTGATAGTATTTGGATTGTTATTTCCAAGCAGATTGCCAAGTGTTTGGTTGTCTATTTTTCCGTTTTGCGCAGAATTCATCAAATCTCTTTTTATTGCATCAATTTCTGACTGATCAAAAATACCGTTATTATTTCCGCCTTTTTGTGTGGAGTTATACTGCGCCCATATATTTCCTTCTACTGCTCTGCCTTTTAATTGATCCAAGAGATTTAAATCAAAATGTGTTCCGTCAGAAAAAGTAACCGAATTGTTAATTTGGGGACTTGTTGACATTTACTCACCTTCTATAGTTAAAAACCTTATGTTTATTTAATTCCACATATAAATAAAGACAAAACGTGTAAACTAATTTCAAAAAATAAAATATTTTTTACAATTTTAACAATTATGCTACAATATACACGTAGATACGGGTTTTAATATGACTAAAAAATTATCTGTTGCTTTTATCTGGCATATGCATCAGCCGGTTTATAAATCTGATAAAAACGGCATATATTTGATGCCGTGGGTGAGGTTAAGGGCTGTTAAAGATTATCTCGATATGCTATTGATAATGGATAGGTTTCCCGGATTAAAGTTGAATTTTAATCTTGTTCCTATGCTTGTATCTTCTATTTATGATTACGGATATAACGGTGCACACGATATTTATTCAAGACTTACGATTACACCGGTTGAAGAACTTACCGATGATGAAAAAGAATTTATTTTAAACCATTTTTTTGATGCAAATTACCAGAATATGGTATTGCCAAATGCAGAATACAAAAAGCTTTATGACAAGCGTTTTCAAAATATAGAACTTAGTGTGAATGATTTTTCACCACAGGAATATTCGGACATAATGGCGTGGTTTAATCTTATATGGTTTGATCCGATATTTCGTGAAAATGAGGATGTAAAAAGACTCTGGGCAAAGAAAAACGGCGAATTTACTCTTAATGACCGTATAAAGATTATAGATTTACAAAGAGAGTTAATAAGAAAAATTATTCCCGCTTATAAACAGTTTCAAGAAGACGGAAAAATAGAAATATCAACAAGTCCTTATTTCCATCCGATTATGCCGGTACTGCTTGACATGCAGGACGTTGCATCTGCAAATCCAAATACGGATTATCCTGTGTTTGTATCTGACATGAAAGAAGATGCGGAACTCAACGTAAAACTTGCACTTGATAAATTTGAAGAAATTTTTGGCAGACGTCCTGCCGGTATGTGGCCTTCGGAACAATGTATAAGTGAAAAAACCTTGCAGTTGTTCCATAATATGGGTGTAAAATGGACTGTTACTGATGAAGGCGTTTTGGAACAAACACTAAAAAAAGAGTTTATACGTGATTTTAGAGGATATCTGGAGGATCCGTATGAACTTTGCCACAGTTACAGATATAAACCCGAAAATGCAGACGGGTTTAAAGACGGTGAATATATAAGCCTTTTATTCAGAGATGCTGTTATACCTAATCTTATAGGATTTGAATACCCGCATCATGACCCCGTTAAAGCGGCTAATGATTTGTATGACAGAATAAAAACAATGCAAAGAAAATTGCAGACATCTCCTGACAAGATGCACCTTTTGACTATTGCAATGGATGGTGAAAATTGCTGGGAAACTTATAAAGATGACGGTCATGAATTTTTGGAAACTTTGTACAAGCTTATTCTGGAGGATGAAGGGCTTGAAACGGTAAGAGTATCAGATTACATTGATGAAGTAGATAAACTAGACTGGTCATCAACTCCGTTTGAGCTAAAACATGTTCAGGCAGGCTCATGGATTAACAGGGATTTTCTTTTATGGATAGGCGAACCTACAAAGAATCTTGCCTGGTCCTATATGGACAGGGCCCGCTGTGATCTTAAGGAATATGAAAAATTACACCCCGATGATCCCAACCTTCTTAATGCGTGGGAAGAACTTTTAATTACCCAGAGCAGCGACTGGTACTGGTGGTATGGTGAACCTAATAATTCCGGTCAGGATGATATATTTGATCATATGTTTCGGGAACATCTTAAAAATATTTACGGAATAATAAATAAACCTGTTCCATCGTATCTGGAATCGCCGTTGTCTGATTTTGTAGAGGCTCATTCCAGATATCCGGTTGCTCCGTTTGAAAAATTTGAACTTACGGGAAAGGACCCCTATGACAAGTGGGCTGCCGGAGGGTGTCTGGATATTCCCGCTCCTCCGACAATGCAGGAAAAAAGATTCTTTAATAAAATCTTTTTTGGCTATGATTCGGATTATCTTTATCTGCGTTTTGATATAAATAAATATATTTTGGATAAAGAGACCGGTTTTAAGGATTTTAATCAGATTTATATTTATTTTAAAAATTATTCTGAAAATCACATGTATGCATCTCCGATACGCACGGTGAATAAAACAGAAACAATAATACCTTTGCTAAAAGAAGCATATAACAGTGAAATTAAAATTACTATGTTCAAAAATTTCCATTTCACTTCTCAGCTTGCACTGGCAACAAAGGATAATTTGTGGGTGCTGCAGCTAAAAAATAATATAGAGCATGTTTTTGAAGATTTTTTGGAAATTCGTATACCTTTTGATGATATAAGAGTAAACCCTGATGATATGGTAGAATTTTTCATTATTCAGGGTCCATTGGGCATAGTGGATGATTTTTATCCTCAAAACAGCCTGCTTCCGGTTGTTCGACCGCAAAAGGTTGGAATAAAACATTAAAATAAAAAGGAGCAGCTCATAAGCCGGGTTCTGTTTCTAGATAATCATCTGTCTCGACTTGCAGTTGCCTGCAAGCTCCAGCGGTTTGTCAAAAGACGGCGGGTCACCTTAACCTTTTTGTCAACCTTGCACCCGACCGGGGTTTACCTGGCCAGGACCTCTCAGCCCTGCCGGTGAGCTCTTACCTCGCCGTTGCACCATCGCCTGTTATCCTTGCGGGATTCATCGGCAGTCTGCATTTCTGTGGCACTATCCTCACGGTCGCCCGCACCTGACGTTATCAGGCGGTCTGCCCTTGGGTGCCCGGACTTTCCTCACAGAATTTTTCATCTGCGCGATTATCCGGCTGCTCCTTATTATTAATTATACACATTAAAATAAGACAAGAAATATTTTCTTTACTCAGTTTCATCCGTCATTTTTTAACAGTTACACAAATCAATAAATTCAATATCTATAACTTACATTACTCAAAGTTATAATTGACTAATAAGTTTAACACTGTCATTCTTCGAGTTTAATATATTGAGCATCTTCCCATCTGAGATCTATATATTTTATTTTTTTCTTAAGTGTTTTTATTTGAGGAAGAATGGCTGAAATATTTCTCACACGGGAAAGTGCCATATAATCAAGTTCACCCAATCTTACATTAACAGAAGGAAGCTTCATATAGATATCTTTTGGATTTCTCATGTCTATATATTCAACAGGCTGACCGGAGAATTGCTCCATAGCATGCACAATCATCTCTATTTTCTTAATTTTCTTTTCATCCCATGTTCTGTAATCATCGCCTTTTGTTCCGTATGTAAGCACAATAATTGTTTTTCCCACATTTTTTAAAGGCAGATAATCCCGTCCTATCAGTTTTCCGCCTTCGGCAAAAAATGCAATCGGAGGAACTTTAGGGTCAGGTGAAATACTTAATATAGGGCGTCTTTCTACTACAATTATATTCAATCTCGCAGGAAACCAGAGCCTTTGTATATAAACTTCTTTTATGGGAGGAAGTTTTTCTATTTCTTTTTCTATATCTGATGTATTAAAAAGATAAATCGGTCTTTGCGGTACCGGATTCTGGCGCAAGATAGAAATAATTCTATATGTCGGTGTTATATTGTTGCCTACAATATTCAGTGTGTTGTTGCTTGCAGAAGAAAAAATGTTTTTGTTTAAATACCACTGGGGCAGTTTATAAACCTTGTATCCGGCAAAAATCAATGCTGCTATCATAAACAAACGCACCCAGCAGCGAAACCATCTCAGACGTTCTTTACCCCGTCTGACATTTCTTTGCATCTGGTTAATTTTAACCCTGCGTTCTATATTTATATTGTCATTATTGTACTGATTCTGCATTTCTGTTTTCTATTTGCGAAGCGAAGCTCCGTTTAAGATTATTTGTACAAGAGTATCATAATCAATGCCCATGGCCTTTGATTGTGCCGGTAAATCGCTCAAGTCAGTCATTCCGGGGCTTGTATTAATTTCCAGAACATAAGGCACATTGTCAGCAACAAGAAAATCCACCCGGCTGACACCTTTGCAGGCACAGGCATTAAAAGCATCTATTGCGATTTGTTTAACTTTTTTTGTCATATCAAAAGAAAGCTCGGCAGGAAGTATAAATTCCGTTAGCCCTGCTGTATACTTTGCTTCATAGTCATACCATTCGGTTTTTGTGCGAAATTCAAGAATCTCTGTGGCAAACATTTTATCCCCGTCTTCCAGCACACCTACTGTAAGACTTTTGCCTTGAAGATATTCCTCCACCATTACATCCTGACCGCATTGTGCTGACTTTTTAAAGCATTCTTCCATTTCTTCAGGATTATTTACCTTATACATACCTATGCTGGAACCTTCTGACACAGGTTTTAGCATAAATGGATATTTAAGACCTTTTATTTTTTCTTTGTAATCTTCGCCTTTTCTGATTAATACGGATTTTATAAGCGGAATATCTGCTTCTTTAAGAATATTTTTCGTATATTCTTTATTCATGCAGACGGAACTGGACAAAACCCCGCAGCCGGTGTACGGGATTCCCATAACTTCGAGCATTCCCTGAATACAGCCGTCTTCACCGAACAAACCATGCATTGCATTGTAGACTATTTCTATTTTTTTGTTTTTTAAAGTCTGTGCTATATTTTCATCAACTTCTATTATCTCGGAATTTTTGTAGCCGAGATTTTGTAACGCCTTAAAAACATTATTTCCCGAGCGTCTTGAAACTTCTGCTTCGCTTGAAGGCCCGCCTACAAGAACTGCAATTTTTTTATTTAAATCTATTTTTTGTTCAACATTGTATCCCATAATTCATCTTCTTCTTTACTTTTTATACCGACAAATTTTACTTCCGGCTCAAGTTTTATCGTATATTTGTCTTTGACTTCATTATACATTTTATTCATAAGCTGTGAAACATCTGTTGATGTTGCATTTTCAAAATTTATAATAAAATTTGCATGTCCGAGCCAGACCTGCGCACCGCCTATTTTTAAACCTTTTACACCTGCTTTTTCAAGCAGTCTTCCGGCTGAATCATTCGGCGGATTTCTGAAAATGCTTCCGGCATTCGGTGTTGTAAGGTTTGGCTGTCTGTCTTTTCTGAAATCAAGATTTCTCTGCATTACAGAAGTTATTTCTTCTTTAGATGCAGGTGTAAGTTCAAATTTTGCTTCAAGAAGAATATATCTGCCTTCTTGCAATACAGATTTACGATAACCAAACTGCATTTCATCTTTATTGAGTTCAACAATTTTTTTTGTCTCTGTATCAAAAGCCGTGCAGAGTTTAAATGTGTCTGATACCGACTGGGAATGAGCGGATGCATTCATATACACAGCCCCGCCTACAGAACCCGGGAATCCTATCATAAATTCAAAGCCGCTTAAGCCTCTGTTTTCTGCTTCTCTGGCCAGCATTGGCACCTTAACACCGCATTGTGCTGTAATTGTATTATTTACAACATCAAATGAATTCATTTTTGAGGTCAAAATAACATCTCCGTCTATTCCCTGAGAAGAAATCAAAACATTTGAACAATTGCCCAGAACTACAGGATTTTCCAGTTCCGTAAGCAATTGTGCAAATTCATCTATATTTACAGGAAAGAATGCTCTTTTGGCACATCCGCCGATTTTAAAACTTGTGTGCTTCTTCAATTCATAATTTTCTTTAAATTCACATTCAAATTCACAAACCATATTAAATACCTGCTTTTGTATCGTCGTGGAGTTTTTGAAGCTCTCCGCCTATTCTTGTAACATCACCGGCGCCGAGTGTTATAACCATATCGCCGGATTTTAACAGCGGAAGGATTTTCCTTGCTGCATTTTCCATACTGCCGCCTATATAAGTAACATCCTCATTTTGAAAACTCTGTACAAATGCCTTTGAATTTATTCCTTCAATAGCATCTTCCGATGCTGAATAAACATCTACAACTATAAGTTTATCCACTGCAGTAAAACTTTTTCTAAAATCATTCCACAACCCTTTTAAACGGGTATATCTGTGAGGCTGAAATATAGCGACAAGCCTGTTTGTGTTGCATAGTCTGGCGCTGTCCAGCGTGGTTTTAATTTCTGTGGGATGATGGGCATAATCATCATAAATCCTTATTCCGTCAAATTCTGCAACTTTTTGGAATCTTCTTCCCATGCCGGAAAATGTTTCAAAATGAGGACGGACATTTTCTAAATCCACTCCTTCTTCATTCAGAGCGGCAACTACAGCCAGTGCATTATAAATATTATGTTTTCCGGGAATAGTCAGTTTTATGGAGACTATTTTTTCCGTTCTGTGATAAATATCAAACTCCGAGCCGAATTCGTTAAATTTCAAATTTCGTGCACTGTAATCTACACCGCCGCTTTCCAGTCCGAATGTAATGAATTTTACATCAGAATTTGATTCAATTAGTTTTTTAATACCGTTACAATCTTTGTTTACAATAACTTTTCCGCCTTCAGATCTGTTGTCTATATGAGTTCTGAAGGTTTTTAACAAATCATCAAATCCGTTTTTATAAAAATCAACATGGTCAACTTCAAGGTTGTTTATAACACTGATATTTGTGTGATATTTTACGATTGTACCGTCAGATTCGTCCAGTTCCGCAACAAAGAACTTTCCGTTGCCGGATTTTGCGTTTGTATCAAGTTCCGGAATAATCCCACCTACACAATATGACGGATCATATCCGGCTTTTTCAAGTACATAAGAGCACAGGCCGCTTGTTGTTGTTTTGCCGTGAGTACCGGAAAATCCTATAAACTGCTGTATTTCATGTTCTTTCTTTCCCAGCCCTTCTGATATCATTTTTAATACATCCGAACGGTGCAAAACAGGCAGTCCCAATTCTCTTGCCCGTACTTTTTCAGGATTGTCTTCTCTGATAGCTGTAGAAGCAACAATAATCATATCCGGCTGAATATGGTTTGCATCGTGGCCTATATAGACTTTTGCGCCTAATGCTTCAACTTTTTTTGTGTATTTGCTTTCTTTTATATCGGAACCGGATACTTCAAAGCCGGATTCTAAAAGGTATTTTGCCAGTCCGCTCATACCTATCCCGCCAATGGCTATAAAATAAAACTTTTTATTTTCATTCTCCATAAACAATCCTTGTTTGTCTTCTAATCACAATTTTATTACAAAATAATTGCAAAATGTAAAAATTAACAAAGATTTTGCTTAATTTTTTTTATATCAGGGCATAATTGGAATATAGCCTTATTGTGCGTATCAAAAGAAGGTGAAAAGAACAGGTGTCTCTTAGCGTTGTAATGCCGATAGGAATATACTCTGCACAGACAGGTATGGTGCAGGCTCAACGGACGTTTGAAAAAGCGGCCGAAAGTATTGCATCCGGAATTAAACAGGATATCAATCCGGCAGACATTTATGTTGCAACGGGCTTGGATACAAGTATACGTTCGTCACAGAAAGCCTTGGAAAACGCGCAAACGGGCTATAATTTTACTTCTGTTGCAGACAATGCACTGGGGAGTGTTACACAAAACCTTCAAAAAATACGCGAATTAAGCATACAAGCTGCCAACGGAGTTTATTCCGATTCACAACGTGCTGCAATGCAGGCTGAAATTGACCAGAATGTTGAGCAGATTAAACAGACCATAAATCAAGCAACATTTAACGGTAAGCCAACAATAAATGCCGTTACTCCGGAAAATCCGGGAACGGCATCTGTTGTAGATTTTATGGTTAATCCTGATAATTCATCGGTTATCACTTATGACCCTAATATTACATTAGACAGCATGAATTTTGATGTGTCTTCATCAGAAGCCGCAGCCGCAAACCTCGACAGCATAGACGCAATGCTAAATGATATTAACGCAAAACGCGGTGAAATAGGCGCTGTTCAGACATCTTTTGAGGGCGCAATAAATCAACAAATGACAAATATTATGTCAGATTCGTCAGCCTTGAGCAGTATTCAGGATACCGATTATGCTCAGGCAATTACTGACCTTAAAAAAGCTCAGTTTTCAATGGAGCTTATGGCTAAAGTAATGAAAACAATGATGGAAACTGACAGATATGTGTTGAATTTGCTTCAGTAAAACCAAAGACTGCAGATTATCTTAATTTTCACATGTCATATAGCCGAGTATGCTGAAAGCAATAATTTTGTCTTCGTTAATATTCAGCCATTCATATTTCGGGCTTTCAATATTGCAGCTGCATTCATCAAAATGATGGCAGATTGTTGCATCTTTTAAAGTCAAAATATCCTTAAGATTGTCTTTGTGATCTTTGACGAGTGTACCGTAGCATTTAAAACTTTGTGTAAAGACGACAATGTCTTTTACCCCGCCTGCCATTTCCGAGGCTTTGTATATACGTTCCAGAATATTTATACTCATCATTTTCTCCTTAAACATACACTTTGGTATTATTTAAAAAGAATACAATTTTTTCATTACCGGAAAGTTGAATTATAGATTTTATCTATGGTAATTTTCGTTATGGATAATTTTAAAAGCACGATATATCTGCTCATAAAGAAATATTCTGACAAGCTGGTGAGTAAAAGTCATAGATGATAAACTGAGCTTGAAATTTGCTCTGCTGCTGACTGCTTGTGATAGCCCGTTTGCTCCGCCGATAACAAAAACTATCTCGTTATGTCCTTCATTGGAAAGCTGCTTTATTTTTTTTGCAAAATCTTCGGAAGAAAGCATTTTCCCTGAAATTTCAAGAGTAATTACGTAAGAATCCGGTTTTATTGCCCCAAGAATCTTTTCACCCTCTATTTCCATATACTTTCGGGCAAGATTGTCATCTTTTATTTCCTGTGCAGGTATTTCCACAAGCGTCATAGTGCAATATGCCCCGAGGCGTTTTAAAAATTCATCAACAGCTTCTTTTGTATATTTTTCTTTGAGTTTACCGACGGCTATTACTTTTATCTTCATAAAAAAATAATAGCATAATCTTTGTATATGTTTGAATTATAAATACATTGGAGTTTTTGCTGTATTATGTTAAGAAATGTAACGGATATATACTGTTTATAACTTAAATATGGCAATTTTTTATAAAAAGAATTGTTTATATAAGTACGAGAGATATAAGAGACAGAGAAAAGACAACGAGAGAAATAAAAAACCACATCGGTTAAACACCACACAAAAGATATTAGAGATTCTTAGATTTACACATACACACTTACTTCATTTACTTCACACTTCACACACTTCACAAAATCCACACAATGGCGAGGAATGCAAAGAAATTTCATTCCGACGGCTTGATCATTATGATTAAGCCGTTTTTTTTATTTGTCTGTTTTTAAAATTTACAAATACTAAATACCGTCAAATGCTGTTTATTCCCTGCTCATTAAAATATTTCTACTGAATTGTAGGCGTTCCACAGTCTTAACTTTTAGCCAACTTTATTCGGCAGAGATATAAAAAATAATGGTAAACAGTTGCAAAGCAAACGGCGCGATAAACTAAAAATTGTGAGCATCACTTTGTCAAGCAGTTTGAATACATAAGGCAGCGCAACACCGGATGCTATTCTGCAAGAACATGTTTTTCGACAATAAGTTTTTTTATTCTTCTGCCTTTTATTTCAACAACCTTTATTTTTAAATTTTCAATTCTTATTTCATCATTTATTTTTGCCATACGGCAAAGAAGCTTTTGTACAAGACCGCCTATTGTTTCAACTTCTTCATTTTCATCTTTTGATGTTATATTAAAATATTCAAAAAAGTCTTCTATCCTGACCAGACCGTCCACTACAAACTTATTTTCGCCTACTTTTTTAATATCTTTTTCTTCATCATCAAATTCATCCTGTACTTCGCCAAAAATTTCCTCCAGCACATCTTCTAGCGAAATTATGCCCGCCATACCGCCGAATTCATCTATAACTACAGCTATTTCTGTTTTGTTAGTTTTGAATTCCTGTAAAAGTTTGTCTGTTGTCATAGTTTCCGGAACAAAAACAGGTTTTCTTAGTATTTCTAAAATAGATACGGTTTCATTTTTCATTTTGCAGGAATATAAATCTTTTACATGCAAGATTCCTGTTATATTATCAATCGTATCCTGATATACAGGATATCTTGTATACTGATTTTCCAGAATAATTTTAGTCAACTCGCTAATTTCAATATTTTCCGGAATTGCAACAACATTACATCTCGGTATCATTATTTGCTTTGCGGTCAAATCAGTAAACTTTAAAGTGTTTTTCAAAAGAAAATTTTCAGTTTCGTTTAAAACACCGCCTTTATAGCTTGCATCAATTATCATATCCAATTCTTCTTCGGAATGTACTGAATGCGCAGGATGTGCCGGCGGAATATTCAAAAGTTTCAGACACCAGTTTCCAAAACCGTTTAATATAAATATAAAAGGTGTAAACAATTTTGCCGTACACACAAGAGGTCTTATGACAGTAAGCGTTGTTTTTTCCGGATATTGCAGCGCTATGGATTTTGGCATCAGTTCGCCTATTACAACATGCATAAATGTTATCAAAACAAATGCCAGCGCAACGGCAATAGTATGTGTGGCAACAGAGGATGAAATATAAGGCAAAAAATCAAATAACGGATGAATTATTTTTGCCAGTGTAGCTTCGCCGACCCAGCCAAGTCCTATACTGGCTATAGTAATACCAAGCTGTGTCGCTGCTATATATCTGTCCAAATCTTTTAATGCGCTCTGTGCTGTTTTTGCTGTCTGATTGCCTTCATTGACAAGCTGGTTTATTCTGGTTTGCCTCACACTCACCAGTGCAAACTCGGATGCTACAAAAAATCCGTTTGCAAAAAGTAAAAATAAAATAATTAATAAATTAATTAAAATCATGTATTTTATTATACAGGATATTGGCAATAATACAAAAACAAGGAAACTCTTTTACATATTCTGCTGCCCTGACTGCTATACTGACAGATACAGCGAAAAATCACACAGCAAGTTTTTGCTATGTTAAAAGAATTTTATTTTTTATAACCATTATCTTATAAAATTTGTCATAATTTTTTCATCTAATTCCGGCTTATTTATTCCCGCATTTTTGCCGGCTTCTATACATTTCAGCATCCATGCCATATTTAACCCGAGATGACGCATAATCTGAAGACCTTCTTTGTCCTCCATAACTTGTTCGGGTGTGTTGCCGTGAACCATGTTCCAGTAGCTTGATGAGATTACCGGCATTTTATTTATTGTAAAATGTTTCATAATTGTATCAAGAGATGCTGTTGTTCCGGCACGTCTGGCAGAGACTACAGCTGCTGCGGGTTTAAAAGCAAAAGCTGCACTGTTTGCATAAAACGCTCTATCCATAAAAGAAAGCAATCTTCCGCTGGGATGTGCATAATAAACAGGAGAACCAAAAACAAATCCGTCAGCCTGTTTTGCTTTTTCTATAAATTCATTTATATTCCCGTCATCAAATGCACAGTGTCCGCCGCTGTTCCGGCAGGCATTACAACCGATACAGTCTCGAATCGGCTGATATCCTATATGTATCAATTCAGTTTCTATACCTTGAGTTTGAAGTGATTTTGAAACTTCTAAAAGTGCTGTATATGTGCAGCCTTTTGGTTTTGCGCTTCCGTTAATCAGCAATACTTTCATATCTTTCTCCTTTTATTTTGGAAATATTAATAAATATCCTATGTATATTATTATACCTGCCAGTATTGTCTCTGCTATTTCTCTTAACAGAGATTTATTTTTAAACATTTTATTCTTTTTCTGTCTTTCTTTTTTGGCTTCCAGATATTCTTCATACAGTTCCAGATTTGTCTTTTTACTTTTTTTCCGGACTTTTTGAGATTTTTCTTTTAAAGCTGCCTTTGGAGAATTTTTCTTATTTTTATTTTCTGCTAGTTCTTTTTTCTTTCTTGCCGTGTATTCATCCTGCAAAGCCGCAGCTTCACTTTTCCTGCCTGTCATCAAAAGTTCTTCGTCAAAAACAAGATTTAATAATTTTGAATCGGATTTACAGAAAAATACAGCAAAGTTAAGAGAGGATTCAAAAGCCCGTTCCAGGCACTCGAGTGCTTTTTTGCCTGCGTCGGCATTGTTGCCCGATTTTATCGAATGAGCAGCTTCATTACCGGCTTTCTTCAAAAAATATAAGTCGTCTAAAAATTCTTTTTCCTCTTCGCTCGGTGATGGAGTATCTTTTAGCGTTGCCAGCATCATATCAAAACTGTCAGAAGGCTGTGTTCTGTCTTGCATAACCAGTCTGCACATGTTTTCGGCAAATCTTCTTGTCTGTGACATACACTGCTCAAAATATCCGTCTTTGAACAGTTTTTCCGCTTCCGAGGCTAAAAGGAATAAATCTTTGTTTATATTTTTTAAAAATTCAAAATTGCTCATAACGTAAATAATTATATTACATATAGCTCCAAAATTTTATACTTCCATCGGATGGAAAATTAAAATGTGACTGATAAATTCAAGAAAAAAGGAGAATATGATGTCAGAAGCGAATTCAAAACTGCCGAATCTTACATTAAAGATGGAAGAATTTATATCAATGCTGGAAGCACAGGAAAATCCGCCTTTGTATACTCTCTCACCCGATGAAGCAAGAGAGTTTCTAAAAAATCTGCAAAAAAAATTCCATAAAAATATCCCTGCAAAAGTTGAAGATATGAACATTTTGACACAGGATTGCGGATATGTGGACATCCGCATAGTACGTCCAGAAAACACTGAAGAAAAGCTGCCGGTGATTTTGTATATACACGGAGGCGGATGGGTTATGGGAGGCAAAGACAGTTTTGATATGTTAATAAGAAAAATTGCAATTCATTGCAATGCAGTTGTTATTTTTCCTGATTATTCCCGTTCTCCGGAAGCAAAATTTCCAAAAGCGTTGAATGAAATATATGCGGTTCTGGAATATCTTTATCAAAATCCGGAACAATTCAACATAAACCCTGAAAAAATAGCAATAGCGGGTGACAGTGCAGGCGGAAATATGGCGATTGTAACCGCATTAAAAGCAAAAAACAAAAGGGGGCCGAAATTATATTTTATGTGTCTTTTCTATCCTGTGACAAATGCAGGTATGGATACAAAATCTTATGAGCTATTTTCAGACGGTCCATGGCTCAGCAGAAAAGCAATGGAGTGGTTTTGGGATGCTTATGTTCCTGAGAAAAAGCTTAGAAATGATATTTATATTTCACCGCTTCAGGCAGATGAAGAAGAACTTGCAGGTCTGCCGCCGTCTTTAATAATAACTGCGGAAAACGATGTCTTAAGAGACGAGGGTGAGGCTTTTGCCACAAAGCTGGATTCGGCAGGTGTAGAAGTTTTGAACACAAGAATAAACGGTACAATCCATGATTTTTTGATGCTTAATGCTCTTTTTGATACACAGCCTGCAATCGGTGCTGCAACACTGGCATGTGCTGTTATAAAGAAACGCCTCCACGGATAATTTCATATAGTCAACTGACTCCGGCCACCTCTTGGATTATTGACGTTCGTGTATATGCTACGTAATTCAATAACAGATTTTATATATTGATAATATTTATTATATGAAATTAAAAAGTTTTTTAATAAACAGCAGGGGGTACGGGGGCGGCACGCCCCTGTTGTAACCTTGCTTAGAAACAGTTGTGTTTTGAGGCAATTTTTACAGCAGCCTGTCGCTGAAAAATTGCCGTTAAAATACTTACTGTTTCTTTTGATAAGCGTGTTTCTTT
>CASFNW010000033.1 GCA_949296245.1 uncultured bacterium | reverse complement strand
CACGGTCGTAAAGACTGCTTGCGGCGAAACTACTTGGCGGATGACCGCCTGGGAAGATAGCTAGTTGCCAGATTCTAATTTTAGCAAAGAAGGATTTTTGAAGTAATTTCAAGAATCCTTTTTTGTTGCTTATATCGATAATAGGTATTATGTAAAAACACTCGTCCTTATTCCAGTCAGAAATTATATTTCAAATCCAGATACTGCGCTTTTAGTTCAACTAATCTCAACTTAAGGCTCAAGGACTCCGTGCGAAAGGTGCCTGTGGCACGTTTCGAATGGAGACTCTGCCGAATAAAAGCAACTAAATGTTGCTTTTATGAGAGGTGCTAAGTCAAAAGCGAAGCTTTTGCGTGCAGTATAAAGATTTATTTATACTCAAACACACTCGCCTTGAAGTTGTTTCGATAAGTTGTTCTACAAAGCTCCATATAAGATTTTCAATAAAACTTTCCTGTATTCAAATTCTTTAGTAAAGCAATAAATCAAATAATTCAAACAGAATATAATTTGAACCCGTCTCGGCAACTCGGCACGTAAAAATTGCTAAAGAACAAAGATAGTTAGTGATACAAATAATTTCCCGTGCCTCGGACAGTACCTCGTTTGCAGTTGTTCAAATAATATTCTGTAATTCATTTCGCAAAAGGTATTTTAATTATTTGATTTATTGCTTATTAACTAAATTTACATAATAAATATTATCAACATGTTACGGAATGTAAATACAATTTTGCTTCGTCTTAAACTCAATGATTATGCCAATAGGACAGGATAGATGAGGATGGATAATGCTTATAGCAATATTTTACCCTGTATTTACTTTATAAAAATGTAGGTATAATAGCAGAAAGCTTGGTAAAATGGGGATTAGCAGAATTACAGGAAAAGTTGTTAGTTATGTAATGAAAAATCCTAAAAAAACTGCAGTATTGGTTGTGAGAGGGATAGGTGCTGCTGCATTAATAGGTTATAAAGCTGCAACTACAACTCGCAAACAGGCAAATGACAAGCTTAATAATATGTTTTTGATGAATCCTATGTTGAACACTCTTGGATTTTTTAAACATTTAGTGAATCCCTGTGCAGAAACAGATTTCTTGGACAACCCTATTGTAAGGCACATTGTTTATAAAAATAATGAACGTTATCAGGAATATTACGATAACCTTTCTCAAGTTGATAAAATTAAAGAGTTTTACAAAAACGGCGGAGGAGGCTTTCTTTGATAATCTGATATAAAATCTAATCTAGTGTCGCAGTTGCCGCCTCGAGGCTGTCTTGGAATACTGACGCTACGGCAAAGCGTGGTTTGCTTTCGCATGGGGCAAAGCCCAGTCAGATTCCGCTTCGCGCCGTCACTGCTCACCTTTTCAATGTGACACTCCAAAAATTCGTTCACGTCGCTTTGCTCCTTATCACGAATTTTTCTCGGACATTTTTAAAGGCAGCAGATTTATTGGCAGCCTTTTTGTATGCAAGTAAAATAAAAAGGGCAATGATAATCACTGCCCGTGTCTGGAATTAAGAATAGTTGGAAGTATGAAAAAGATTTATTGATTATATTTAATATAAAATGTTATATTTGAACAATCAGTAAGTTGGGTTATATTTCAGAGTAGTCTACTTCATAGCGTTTGCATAAAAAACGAAGGCTTCTATTTAAAGCCTTCGTTCTGTATTATTTAAAGATTTTGTTATTATGCCATCAAACCGCCGAATTCTTTTGGCTTAACTTTGTTTTTGTCATCTTCGTTTTCGCCGCCGTTTTGCGGTTTTGCTTCGGGAGTTTCGTTCATCATTGCATAATATTGTTTGAATTCATTTTCGCATTCAGTCATTTTAGCCTGCAATTCGTCTACACTCATTGATGTTGAGCCGAACGCAACATTGCTTGTTGAGCCTGTTTCTCCGCCGTTTTGTTCTGCCTGTGCAAGCTGCTCTTTATATTTGTTATATTCATCAAAAACATTTTGTGCGTTTGCAGCATTAGCTTTAAACTGATTTGCCTGCGGTCCTTTTGCTCCTGCCAGACTTTTTGCTTTAATTGATTGTAACATTCCAAATTCAATAGCCATATTCATACTCTCTTTCTTAAAACATAAAACGGATTTTTCTCTCTTGTATATATAAAGTATATACTTAATTAATAATTGCTAAAATTGCTTCTTTTTTGTTAAGTAATGTTACATTTTGTTTTTTTAATATTAAGTATTTAAAAAAAATTCCGTTTAATAATATATAAGAGTTTTTGGCAAATTGGAGTTTATAAAATAAGGTTTCCATCATGATTAGACTGGATATTGATTTAAGCTATTTAACAAAGAACTTTGAGATTGGTACTCAACGTTTAAATCAATACGGTTCAAAAAGTATTGATGAGATTATGGAAGCTGAAGCTGCTCAAGGAAATACAAAAGCGGCTGAATATCAGCAGGAAGTTACAAATGATCCTAAAGAGCTGTTAAAATTATTCAAATTATCCAATGCCAGAAACAGATATGCTATATTATCACAGATGAATTCCAGCGATTTGGAATATCTTATAAACTTTTTAGAGCCTTCTGATTTACAGATGGGGCTTATGTTTTTTACAAAAGAAAAAATCTTAAACCTTATATATGATTTGCCAAAAAACAAGATTTGTTCGATAGTTTTTCAGGCTTTTTCTATAGAACAATTTTTAAAAATGATTCCCGAAAAAGAACTGAACAAGTTTTTTGAATCCGACAAGCTGGACAAAAACAAGATTCTTGATTTTGTTCAGACTTTGCCTCCTGAAAAATTGAATAAAATGGTTGAAAAATATATGTTTAAAGAAGAAGGTAAACTCCAGCAGGATAACAATTGGAGTCAGGAACACGTTGTAAAATGGCTTGACCAATTGCAGCCAGAAAAATTTAAAAAGGCGCTGCAATGTTTTGAACGGGAAGAAAAACAGGCGCTAATTTTGAATCTTACAAAAGAGGATAATAATCTTCTTACAGAATTTTCAAAAAATGCATTGACTTTTCCGCTAAGACAGCTCGACAAAGTCGATATCGTAAAAAATATGGATAAACTGGAACCGGATGATTTGATAAAAATGGTAAATGAGCTGCCTGATGATCTTATGGCTGTTGTTGTTACACAGATTGATCCGATGGTATTTGCCGAACTGCTTTCCAAAAACTTCCAGGATATACTGGCAGAAATCGGTATCGGAAATGTGTAGCCCATTGCTATTTATAATTTTGTAATCGAAGCCGTCTTTGCTTAAAATCGACTTTAATTATAAGATTGTCTCTTAGAAAGAATCTCTTTCTGGTAGAGAGGCGGTGATTGCAGAAGCAATCACCGCTAGAGAGACATTATGTCTTTATGCGTTAAACGTAGTAATGGGGTGGGGATATAATTAAGCTTATCTTTTTAAGCTGCCGGAATCAAACTATTGACCGAGAAGCTGTAATGCGATTGACGGTATCTGGTTTGCCTGTGAAAGCATTGCTGCTGATGTCTGCTGCAGTACCTGATACTTAACCATGTTCGCACTTTCTTCAGCCATATCACAGTCCATAATCTGAGATTTGGATTGTTCGTAGTTTTCATTCATAACTGTCAGGTTATCGGAGGCTGATTGAAGCCTGTTTTGATAAGCACCTAATTTAGATCTGTCTTGCGAAATCTTATCAATAGCAGTATCGAGTTTTTCTATGTATTCTCTGATTTCATCGCCTGTGGATTGACCTGTAAGACCTGATACATAGAAGCCTGCATTACTGCCTGTACCGGCTACACCTACACCGAGTGCAGAAACATTCATATCTGTTAATGCACCTGTAATATCAATTGAGTTGTTATCAGCATCAGAACCGCAGCCGGATTGCAGGGTTACATTTTTAGCAATTGTACCGTTTGACAGATTCAAACCGTTAAATATTGTGGTGTTTGCAATAACGTCGATGTCCCTGATTCTCTGGTCAATTTCGTTAATAAGTGTTTGCTGCTGGTCTTCGCTGTATACACCGTTTGCTGCCTGAATACAAAGTTCTCTGATTCTCTGTAAGTCCTCTGTAACACCTGACATACCGCCTTCTGCGATGTACATCATGTTAAGACCGTCTTGAATGTTAAGCAGAGCTCTTTTGTTACCTCTGATTTGTGTATCCAAACCCTGAGCCACACAAAGACCTGCTGCGTCATCACCTGCCTGGTTAACTCTTAAACCTGTTGACAATCTCTTAATTGCACTCTGCAAACTGCTGCTTGCGCTATTCATACTTCTCTGTGCAATCAAAGAGTTAATGTTAGTGTTTACGAATAAAGCCATGTTCTTCTCTCTCTTTCTCTTTTTCTTTTTTTCTACTAACTCTATGAACACTCTTTATATCGAACGGGCTTGTTTCATACTTTAGTATAATTTTTGACGAATTTTTGAGAAAAAAGTGTCTAAAAAGCTTGTTACTAAAAGTTTTTACTGGTATTATACTAAAGTATAATAAATCCTCTAAACAGAGGAGAAAAACACCGGAAAGAGCTGATATGCCGCACTTTTTTATATCGTCAGAAGACGTAAACAATGATATAGCTGTAATTACAGACAAAGAAAATTATCACCATATTGCCAGAGTTTTACGGGCAAAAACAGGTGAAACAATTACTCTTGTTGACGAAAACCAGACTCAGTACAAAGTGATTATAGAAAATGTTGATTCTAAGTCAATTACAACTAAAGTTGTAGATATGAAAAAATCCAATCACTATCTGGGTTTGCAGCTTGTTCTTGTCCAGAGTGTGCTAAAAACCGATGCCCAAAATCTGGTTGTACAAAAGGCAACAGAACTGGGTGTAAAAGAGATAATACCCGTTATAACAGACAACTGTGTAATAAAACCATCAATCGCTGCAGAAAAATCCGTAAAATGGCAGAAAATAGCCAATGAAGCAGCCAAACAATGTGAACGATCCGATTATCTCAAAGTCTTGCCGGCTGTGTCTTTAGACGATATTATTAACAGTAGCGATTATGATATAAAAATAGCATGCGTTGAGCGTATGCAGAAATTACCGATAAAAGCATGTCTTAGAAATTTAAAAGTTAACAGTGGTGATAAAATAGCTGTAATTATAGGACCTGAAGGCGGTTTCAGCGCAAGAGAGCTTCAAATGTTCGAGCATGCTAATGATATATACAAAGTTAGCCTCGGTAATCTCGTTTTAAGGGCTGAAACAGCTGTAATAACAGCACTTGCAAATGTAATATATGAGCTTGAAGATGATACAGGATTACATTAATAAAAATGAAATAATAAAATTAATCAAACCTGCTTTGGCAAAAGAAAGCATGCCTGTTTATCTTGTAGGCGGCTATATAAGAGACTTGCTCCTCGGTAAAACAAGTACGGATATTGATATAGCAGTACCGGCAGGACATGCCTGCAATATTGCAAAGAATCTGGCTGATACAATAAACGGCTATTTCATTGAGCTGGATGCAATGAATAAAATATACAGAGTTGTACTGGAAAATAAGAAAGATTATATAGATATTGCGGATTGTGCCGGTGAAAATATAGAGAAGGATTTATTGCGCCGTGATTTTACAATCAATGCAATAGCTTATGAACTGAGTACGGACCTTCTCATAGATATATGCGAAGGTCAAAAAGATTTAAAGAGAAAAATAATAAAAGAAATCTCCGTTGAAAACCTGCTAGATGACCCTATAAGACTGCTGAGGGCATTCAGGTTTCAGAGCACACTTGGTTTTAGTCTTTCAGATACAATTATGCAAATAGTAAAAGAGCAAGCTTCATTGCTTGATAATGTTGCAAAAGAAAGGGTTAATACTGAGCTTGTAAAGCTTTTTGGCGGAAGATATGCAGTTGAAGCATTGGCAAAGATGGAAAGATTAAATCTTCTTGAACATATTTTCCCTGAAGCAGCTGAGATAAGAAAGATTCCTCCAAATTCACATCATCATCTCGGGCTTTTAGAACATTCCATTGAAACAGTGCGTCAGGTACAGAATTTTTATGACAGTGCAGGTATTGAAGTAAAAGAACATCTTGATGAAGATTTCGGTGCAGGACAAAAACGTCTTGCATACCTGAAAATAGCAGCATTTTTGCATGATGTCGGCAAACCCTCCACCTGGCAGATTGAACCTGAGACAGGTCGTCACAGATTTATAAAGCATGATCAAATCGGTGCTGAAATTATCCTTCCTGCTTTAAGAAAACTAAAGTTTTCCAAAAAGCATGCAGCTTATATACAAAAAATTATTAAAAACCACATTTATCCGGCAGGCGTTGTGACTTCTGATGAAGCAGGTGAAAAAGCATATCTTCGCTTTTACAGAAAGATGGAAAATGAAGTTATAGACCTAATAGCAATAGCCTATGCAGACAGAATGTCAGCTCTCGGTGAGGATGTTACTCAGGAAATGATAGAAAAAAATATTAACGGACTAAAAAAACTTCTTGATGGCTATTTACAGTTGAAAAATGAACTTAAGCCGCTGCCAAAACTGCTTGACGGTAATGAGATTATGCAGATTTTGAACATTCCTGCTTCAAAAGAACTGGGAAAAATAATTGAACAGTTAAAAGAGGCTCAAATATCATCAGAAGTAATAACAAAACAAGATGCTATTAAATATATAAAAGATTTATATTGTCCGAGAAAAATTTAGGATAATGAATGAAATGACACTCACCTACACTTAACTTCGTTAAGTTTCGGAGACAGGCTCACTACTGCTCACTTCGTTGCGCGTGTTCGCTTTGTCAAAAAATTGCTCACGTTCCTTATCGCAAAATTTTCTCGGACAAACTTATAACAATTTGTAATCTTTTTAATGTAAACTACTTAATTTTTTTTTGATTTTGTGAGATTATAATATATGCATCATGCAGTATTATCTGCATTCTGTTTAATAATTACTACAGATTTGAAGAGTGGATTTTGGAATTATGAGAAAAGTAAAAGTAAAGACCATAAAGAAAATAACATTGTTGTCATTTGCTGTATTCATGTTAGCGGTGGGCTCCTCTAATGCAGCTACTGATTGGAATACTTTGCAGTCAGAAGCACAAACAGGTTCAGTTAATTTAGAAAATAATATACAAACAGATGGAACGGGTCTGAATCTCGGTGCCCCACCGGTACCGTCTTTGACCATAAACGGCGGTGGAAATACTATAACTGCAGGCGGCTCAGGGGCTTCTACTTCTAATTTTATTATTAATAACCCGGGTAATACTGTGATTATTCATGAAACTAATTTTCAAGATGCAAATGTAAATGGATATGGCGGTGCTATAGAAAATACAGGCGCTCTTACTATAAACACTGCAGGTGATGAACAATCATCATTTTCAAACAATACATCAGGAAGAGGCGGTGCTATATATAATGCAGCCGCAGGTAGTGTAGATATAAATAATGCACTCTTTGACGGAAACCATGCAGTTACTCAGAATGCTGTTCCCGGTGAATCATCAGGTCTGGGCGGTGCTATTTTTAATGAGGTGACATCGGTTGCCGGAAATCCTGATTTTAATATAAGTAATTCAGTATTTACAAATAATGATGCAAGCAATTATGGCGGTGCTATAGCAAACTTTAACGGGAATATGTCTATCGTTTCTTCACAATTTGAAAATAACAGTACGACAGGACAGGACGGCGGCGCTATAGCAAACCGTTCTACTTTGACAATTAATAATTCATCATTTACCGGTAACTCGGCAGGTGCACATGGCGGTGCAATTATAAACGGTATGAGTCTTGCTGATACCAATTCACAAAGCGCAACTATGACTATTTCAAATACTACTTTTGAAGGAAATCATTCAGTTGGTACAGGCGGTGCGATTACAAACTCAGGAAACTCTGCAGGATATGTTAATACTTTAACTATAAACGGCGGAACTAACTTTATTGGGAACTATGTAGCAAATGGTGATAATTTTTCTTCCGGTGCTGGCGGAGCGATTTTGAATAACCAAAGAACTGCCGGCGGCACAGACGGACATCTTATTATTAATGGCTCATCTTCTAATACAGTCGGCTTTTCCGGTAACGTTGCAGGTTCCGGCGGTGCAATTAAAAACTTTGGTTCTGCGGAAATAAATTATGCTGTATTTGAAAATAACGGTCATAATGACGATATAAGTCAGTCATTCACTACACAAACAGGCGGTGCTATTCATAACGAACAAGTAATCGTTTCCGGTTCAGGCTCTGATGCAGAAACAACTGCAGGTGAAATGACTATAAGAAACTCGGAGTTTACAAATAATATTGCAGTTTCCGGCGGTGCTATATATAATGCTTCAAATGGAACAGTTACTGTTGTGGATTCTGATTTCTCAGGCAACAGTACTACAAATACCGCATCAACCAACGGCGGTGCTATATATGGAGCAGCAGGCTCTGCTACAACATTAAGAGCAGAAAACAGAAATATGTTTGTCGGAACTGACACAAGCGTAGCTGACGGAACAGACTCTATTGCGTTGAATGGGACTGACGAATCGAATTTTGCTACCTTGAACTTGCAGGCTGCAAACGGAAGAAATCTTGTAATAAATTCACATATTTCCGGTAATGATATAACTTCCGGCGGTGATAATCCGGAAGTTACAAACCGTTCAATAATTAATATCGGTGAAAAATCATCAACTTCACTAGGCGGTACTGTTAGAATTAACGGAGATGCGCAGATTACAAACTCTACTATTAATGTAAACGGAGGTACTCTTTCATTTGCTCATGACAGCGGTCTTGGTTCAAACACAAACAGAACCAATGTTATTAATATGAACGGAGGTACTCTTGATTTATTAAATTATGAGTACAGTCTGGATCAGATTCAGGGGCGTGAATTTAATATGCTGGATAATTCCAGTATAAGACTTGATGTTGATCTTGCTCAGGAAAGAATGGACGGCATATTTAGCAGTAATTTTGACAAGATTACAAATGACAATGACAGCAAGTTAACTATTACGGCTATGAAGTCCACATCTGATGCACTGAAAGATGATGTAAAAGTATTATTTACTGATGCCGACCCGTTAATTGGCAATGTAAACCTTGGAAGCGGAGCAAATGTAGTTGAAGGTTTAATACATAAATATTCCGTAAATCAGGTTACACAAACAGGTACTGGCGCTGATGGCACACCGGCAGGTGAATATTTTGTCTTTAACGAAATAGGCAACTCTGATTCTTCACTTGTAGGTGCTGTTGCAGCTCAAGGTGCTTTTTTGGTAATGGATAACCTGTACAGACAGTCATTTGCGAATATGGATATGGTTACTCTAATGACTCCTGAACAGCGTATGGCATGGAAAATGCGCAATAAATACGCAAACGCAGGATATCATACCGGTGTTTATGCTCCGAATGTGATTCCGGAAGAGCGTGACGGCTGGTATATGAGACCGTTTACAAACTTTGAAAATGTACCTTTAAAAGGCGGTCCGAAAGTTTCTAACGTATCATACGGCTCATTATTCGGTGGTGAATCCGATATCATAGAACTCGGACACGGCTGGGATGGTAATTTCTCGCTGTTTGGTGCTTATCACGGCTCTCACCAGGCATATAACGGTGTAAGTATCTGGCAGAACGGCGGTACAATAGGCGGTGTTGCTACTGCATACAAAGGCAACTTCTTTACCGGTGTTACTGCTAACATAGGTGCAAGTGCAGCAAGAGCTACTCACGCATTCGGTACTGATGACTTCCCGATTTTGATGACAGGTGCTGCTTGGAAATCCGGATACAATTGGGGATTGTTTAATCGTAAGTTAATAATCCAGCCGAGCTATATGATGAGCTATACATTCGTAAATGTATTTGACTTTACAAACGGCGGCGGTGTAAGAATTACTCAGGATCCGCTTCACGCAATTGAAATTATTCCCGGTATCAAAATTATCGGTAATTTGAAAAACGGCTGGCAGCCATATCTGGGTGTTAATATGACTTGGAATATTATGGATAAAACAAAATTCTATGCAAATGAAGTTGCTTTATCACAGTTGTCAGTTAAACCCTTTATTGAATATGGTGTAGGTTTGCAAAAACGTTACGGCGACAGATTCACAGGATTTGGTCAGGCAATGATAAGAAACGGCGGACGTAACGGTATTGCCTTTACTCTTGGTTTAAGATGGGCTCTGGGTAATTAATAGAACCGAATAATATTAAATGTATAAAAAGACCGGATACAAAATCCGGTCTTTTTACTTAATAAATATAAAATATTTACAAATGTTACAAAAGCTTAACAATCTAAAAAACCGGCAATTGAGCATATTTTGCCGGTTTAAATAACCTCTTTTTTCATGTCTGGCATGTATTTGAGGCAATTTTTAAATCTAAAAATTGTTTATATATGCATAAGGGATATTAAATCATTTTAATCATTTTAGATTATTAGAGGACAAAGGGGAGATTTAAACATGACTATTAAAGCAACAGATGCAGTTAAACGTCAACAAAATGTTGAAAAGTATGAAAAAGAAATTAGAGAAGAACAAGCCAGACAACGTGAAGAAGCTCAAAAAGAAAAAGAAGCTCAAGCATTGGTTAATTCTTTGGCAGGTTCATCAGATGCAAAAAGATATGGCTCTCTTAAAGATGATGTTATTGGCGATTTAAAAGAAATGCGTAAATCTGGTGAAATAACAAAAGAACAGTTTCAAGAAGCAAAAGAATATTTAAAAAGCGATGAATATAAAAAGATGAAAGAAGCTGAATTTGCTTCAGAAGCAAGATTATATGTAACAGGCCTTGCTGCAGGTTCTGAAGAAATAAAAGATAAAAAAATAGAATCAGAAGTAAGAGACACTCTTAAAGAACAGTACGAAAACGGTGACATTACAAAAGAACAATATGAAGCATATAATAACTATGCAAAAAGAAAAGGTGCATTTGCAAGATTCTTTGGTGCAAAAGAAAAAGAATCAAACCTGATTTATAGCGTAAATGCTAAAGGAAACAAAGTAGATGTTACAAGAGAAAAGTTTAATAAAGGCGAAATTCAACTGGACCCTGAACTTCAGGCAAAACTTAATGTAGCAGGTATTTCAATTGAAGAAGCTTACGAAATTTATGATGCAAACGGCGGTGATGCTGATCGCACTATAAACTACAGCTGGAAAAAGAAACAGCCCGGTGAAAGAGATGCTATTTTAACAACATTAAATAACAATGAAGGCGGATATGAATTTGATATGAACGATGTCAAAGACATAGGCAGATCTTTAGGCTATACTGTTGAAAAGAAAGTTGACGGCGGTAAAGTAGTCAGAGATGTTGTAAGAGGAGCTTTAATAGGCACACCCGCAAGTTACTTTAATGTTTCTCAATCACAGACAATAGCCGGTATTGCTTCTCAAACCCAGAATGTGACAGCTATCGGTGTTGGTCCTGCACTCGGTGCAACTGCTGGCGGTATTGCTTCTGCTGTAACTCAGGCTCACAGAGTAGAAGACAGAGCTATCCCGACTAATGTACCTGAAGGCGTAAAAACTTATGATGATTATGCAAAATACCTCGATGATTATTCAACAGAAAGAGGTGCTGCAATTGGTAAAGATATTGCTAAATTCTATGCTGATGAAGACGGTAATTTAGATATTGAAAAAATGAACAGAGATTTTTCAAGAGCAGCTGGTACCGATGTATCTGTAGCAACTCCGTTAAACTACGAAGAAGCACTTGCTCTGCTGGGTGATTTACAAACAAGAGAACCTGAGCCGGTGCCACCTGTAGTTGATGATCCTGATCCTGTAGAGGATCCGGTTAACTGCAACCTGATCGTAGAGGGCATACCTTACGAACGCGAAGAAGCAGTACCTACAGATTGTTATCAAGTCAAAAAAGGTGACAACTGGTACTCTGTGGTACAGGGCAAATATCAGCCAAAAACTGCAGCTGATGCAAAAGCTCTTGTAAGATATTTGAAAGATACTTACTATGAAGAAAACAAAGAAGCTCTAAATAAACTCGGTATCACTTCATCAAGAGGCGGCTTCTTCCCTAAAGTCGGTGATGAGCTCTGTATACCTTCAACAATTACATTAGAAAACGGTAATACATATAACTATCTTGAAAATGGTAAGGTAAAAGCCGGTACAGTAACAAAAAATAATAACGTAAGTTATACAGCAGCTACAAATCCATTCCGTACAAAAGTAAACGGTACTGAATACTCAGTTGCAAACGGATGTACAAATCAGGTAATAGCAAGCGGTCTTAATGAAGATCAGGTACAGCCGGTAATTGATAGTACAATTGAGGAAAATCCTGATATTAACTATGAAGTTATCCGTAAATAAAAATAGAAGCAAATAAATAAAAAGACCTTAGGTTTAACCTAAGGTCTTTTTTAAGTTATTAAATTGTTTATTAGCCTAAGAATATTGTATTGCTTGGGTAGTCAAATTCAGGTGCCATATAGACAGCTTTTTTACCTGCTTTTTCTGCTGCAATTCTATTATATTCGTTGACCATTGCATACAATTCTCTTCTGTTATCTGCCCTTTTTGCAGCAGCAAGAGCAGATCTGTTTTCAGGATCAGGAGATGTATTTGCTGCAATTTCGTTTACATAATTCAGAAGAGTCTGTATTTGATCAGATGTCGGAAGTTTTGCATTAGTTAAAGAGTCATAAATTTTGTTGATTGCGCTTATTACTTCTGCAAGGTCACCTGAGCCTACAGAGCCGCTGCCTGATACTGTGAAGTTTTTGTTCTGTATAGTTGTATTGATTGTTTCTAACAATGCGTTTGTTGTTGTCAGGTCTACACTGTGATCTTTACCGTATTGTTCAAGATCATCTTTTGTAACAAGATTACCGATTGCATTTCTGATTTCTGTTAAGAGGTCAGTGTAGTTAGGTAATTTTGAAATTAATTCATCGATATTAACAGAACCATTACCGCCTGATATGTTTTCAATTGCAGCTATTACCGATGCAATTCTTGCCTGTTGAGCCTGTTCTGCTTGTTCTGCTTTTTCTGTGAACAAGTCTGTATAAGCCTCGAACATTTCTTTGTTTACCTGACCATCAATCAGTTTTTGGAATTGTTCTGTCCATTTTTGACCGTAGTTTTTAGCTTCGCCCATAAATGTTTTGAAGTTATTGTTGAGCTCTTCTGATGCAGCCTGGATAGCTTCTAAAGAACCTTCCATTGATGCCAGTTTTTCTAAAATCTTAGCCAAGCCTTCGGCTTCTGTTATATTACCGCTTTGAATTTCACCAAGAACCTGATTCATAATGTCAGAAAGATTATTTAACTGTTCAGAAAATTCACCTGTGAAGTTTTTGTTCTGTATAGTTGTGTTGATTGTTTCTAACAATGCATTTGTTACTGTTAAATCGGGTTTCATTGATTCGGCTATTTCGATGATTTGATCAATATCGATTTGACCGTTGCTTATGTCACCAAGCTGACCGATAATCTGCTCAAACATAGGTCCGAACATTTCTCTCAATTGGTCGATAGTAACAGTTTTTGTATTGATTTGATTCAACTGTGCAACTGCTTCATCTATTTTGTCTAAAATATCAAGAGAAATCTGGTTGCCGATTTTCTGATTATTGATTATATCATCCATTTTAGAGTCAATGTTACCAATACCATTGTTGATGTTAGCTAACATTTCATAAGTTTCATTACGATTTTCTTCGTTTTGATTGTACAAATTTTCTAATTTTGTAGAAATATCAGCAAGTGAAGTTAAAGCAGTTGAAAGTTTTTCATTCATCTGTGCTAACAAATCCGTGATTTGTTGAATTGCTTCATTGTCAGTTATTTGTTGATTTTGCAATTGTTCTAAAATTGCATCAATTCTGTTCATAATAGCTTCATCATTGATATTTGATTGTTTTAATTCATTAAGGATTTCTGCAGCAAGTGCATTTGCAGTGATAGAATGATCTTCAAACTTTTGAACTAAATCAGCAAGTATATCACCTAATTTTTCACCGTCTGAGCTTACAAAGTTGTCACCGAGTTCAGTAACTTCCTGTAAGAGACTTCCAAGTTTAGAATCAATACTTTCTAACAAGCTGATGATTTGATCCAATTTGGCTGAATCTGTGCCCTGTCCGTTCATAATCTGGTCAATTTTATTGCTGATTTCTTGAGAAATACTTCCGTTATTCTTAAGTTCTGCAATAATTTGGTTCATCAATTCTGTATGGCTCATTTGGCCTTCGAGATACTGCTGGAAGTAGTTATCTATTTTGTCAGATATTTCTTGATTAATGCCTGCTGTTGTTTGCTGCATTTCAAGTATTTTTGACAGCCATTCATTTTGTTCTTTATTTAATTCAATTAACTGATCTAATTTTTCTTGATCAGAACCTTGACCGTTGATAATTATATCAATTTTATCAAGCAATTCCTGATCATTTTGGTACATATCCTGCATTATAATTTCTATTTGGTTTAATGCTCCTTTGATATCATTTACATCATTTCCGATAGAACCTAAGACAGCCAGAATCTCGGAGTTGGATTCTAAAAGTTGTTCAAAATATTCTTTATTTTGATTATTATTTGTATTCATTAATTGTATAAGCTGATTAAGCAGCTCTAATACCTGTTGTTGGTATTGCTGTTGTTCTGCTCTCCAGGAATCAAAATTTGGCAAATCAACATATTGCTCTTGATCAACACAGCTTGTTGCTGTCGGAAGCATTAATGCTGCTGCCATTGCTGCTGCAAGAGTTGCACTGCTTACTTTTTTACCTGATTTTGATTCTGTATTTTCTGTTTTTACTTCAGGAATTTGTGTTTTTTTGTTTTCTTTCTTTTCAGATTTTTTAACACTGAATAAATTTCTAAGACCTTCAATAGCCATTTTATACCTACTCCTTTTTTGTGATAATTTTCTGCCTACATACACTTATCAAGTCATGAAAAAATAAAAAATTGCTTTTAGATTCAAAATATTTTAAAAATTGATTAGTTTCTACATTTTTAATTGTGCTAAAAACCTGTGTTTATGCGGATTTTTAAGAATGTAAAAAAATGTTACAACTCTTTATTTTTTTATTGAAGTGTTTTTGGAACTTGTACCGCAAATTCCACAGATACTATAAAATGTCCGTCATTCTGAGGGATTTAGCCCGAAGAATCTTTTTTTTATTTAGATACTTGCTTGAGATATAGGCGAGGTAGGTGCCGTACATATCAGAATGCCATTTATGGTAAGCTAACACTCAGTATGGCGCAGTTTTTAAATTTTTAGTGGAATTTGCTATATAAATCCCAGGTTTTTTATTCTTTTTTTGAGAAAGGATTTAAATTATAATAAAAATATATTTTATTTGCAAAAGAAAAAATCAGCCGGTTGTGTATGGAGAATATTATGAAAGTAGTTATTTTAGCAGGCGGTCTTGGTACAAGACTAAGCGAAGAAACCGAACTTAAGCCGAAACCTATGGTGGAAATCGGCGGATACCCCATACTATGGCACATTATGAAAATATATTCCCATTATGGATACAATGATTTTGTTATTCTAACAGGCTATAAGTCGCACATAATAAAGGAGTATTTTGTAAACTATTACAACAGATACTCGGATATTACTGTTGATATGAATAAAAACACGGTTGAGATTCATAAAACCAGAAATGAACCCTGGAAAGTAACCATGCTCTATACCGGACAGGATACACAAACCGGCGGGCGTATCAAAAGAGCACAGAACTATATTGGCAATGAACCTTTTCTTTTAACCTACGGAGACGGTGTAAGTAATGTTGATATTAATGCACTGGTTGATGCTCATAAAAAATCCGGCAAAATAGCTACAATGACTGCTGTACAGCTTATGGGCAGGTTTGGAGCGCTGGTTATAAAAGATGACAATATGATTACATCTTTTATGGAAAAACCTAAAGGCGATGAGTCATGGATTAACGGAGGTTTTTTTGTTTGCGAGCCTGAGGTGTTTGATTATATTCCGGAGGATGATTCGTCTGTATTTGAGCGTACACCTCTTGAAAATCTTTCAAAAGACAAGCAGCTTAATGCCTTTAAACATCATGGATTCTGGCATGCAATGGATAACCTGAGAGATAAAAACGAACTGACAAAAATGTGGACATCAGAAACTGCACCATGGAAAGTCTGGTAATGTAAGAATGTTTGATGATATTTATAAGGGAAAAAGAGTTTTAGTAACCGGTCATACCGGCTTTAAAGGCACATGGCTTTCTCTGTGGTTAATGTCCTTGGGGGCGGATGTTCTGGGGTATGCCCTGCAGCCGCAAACAAATCCTTCCATATTTGATGCTGTATCTTTGGATAGTCAGATAAAAAGTATATTTGGAGATATTTTGGACACGGAAAAACTGGAACGTGTATTTTGCGAATTCCGTCCTGATTTTGTATTTCATCTGGCAGCACAGCCGCTTGTAAGACGTTCTTATTTTGAACCGGTACAGACATATCAAACCAATGTAATAGGCACGTTAAACATTCTTCAGGCTGCTTTAAAATCAGGAAACGTGAAAGCGTTTGTAAATGTAACAACAGATAAGTGTTATGAAAATAAAGAGACAACGATTCCTTATAAAGAAGATGATGCTATGGGCGGATATGACATGTATTCTTCTTCAAAAGGCTGCGTAGAGATTATGTCTTCGTCTTACAGAAGATGTTTTTTGCAGGAAGAAAATACATATAATATGGCAACCGCAAGAGCGGGTAATGTCATAGGCGGCGGTGACTGGGCACAGGACAGGCTTGTACCGGATTGTATTCGTGCACTTGTTTCAGGTATAAAGATAATTTTGCGTAATCCCGATGCGGTAAGACCGTGGCAGCATGTTCTGGAACCTCTCGGGGGATATTTGCTTTTAGGTCAGAAGCTTGCCTGTGAATACGGCGGGAATTTTGCGCAGGGATTCAATTTTGGACCGGACAAAAACAGTGTTTTAACCGTCGGTGATGTTGCAAAGAAAATTGTGCGTTTGTGGGGCGGGGGAAAAATTTTTGTAAAAAGAGATACAAAACTCCATGAGGCTAAACTGTTGATGCTGGACACAGAAAAAGCTCAAAATCTTCTCGGGTGGCATCCTTGTTATAATGCAGATGAAACTGTAGAAAAAACAGTTGAATGGTACAGGCTGTTCTATTCCAGAGATAATATGCTTGCATGTACATTGCAGCAAATAAAAGATTATGAGAGGACAATGAATGGAAAAATTTCTTAGAAATATTGTGAAATTTACTGCAAAAATATACTATAATGCAGTGTTTACAAAAAAGAAAGAATTTAAGTATATTCCGGCTTCCGGCAAACTTCTAGATATAAAAGAGCTTGAAAATATGATAGATGCCTCGCTTGATATGTGGCTTACATCAGGAAGGTTTAATGATAAATTTGAAAAGGAATTTGCAAAATATCTCGGAGTGAAACATGCCCTTACAACGAATTCAGGCTCCAGTGCAAACCTGCTGGCTCTGTCAGCATTGACATCTTCTAAACTGGGTGACAGAAGGCTGAAACAAGGAGATGAAGTTATTGCCATTGCTGCCGGGTTTCCTACTACTGTTAATCCTATTATACAAAACGGATTGGTACCGGTTTTTGTTGATTGTGAAATAGGTACATATAATATAGACGTTTCAAAAATAGAACAGGCTGTTACTGACAGAACAAAAGCCGTATTTATTGCACATACTTTAGGCAATATGTTTGATATTGATAAAATCAAAGATATTGCAAACAGGCATGGTCTGTGGATTATAGAAGACAGCTGCGATGCTCTGGGTGCGGAATTTAACGGACAAAAAGCCGGAACAATAGGCGATATAGGGACATACAGCTTTTATCCCGCACATCACATCACAATGGGAGAGGGCGGGGCTGTTGTAACAAACAACACAGAGCTTTATAAAATAATTATGTCCATGAGAGACTGGGGCAGAGATTGTTTTTGTAAACCCGGTACTGATAATACCTGCAAAAAACGTTTCTCTATGCAGCTTGGCAATCTGCCGTTCGGTTATGACCATAAATACACTTATTCTCATTTCGGGTATAACCTGAAAATTACGGACTGGCAGGCGGCGTGTGCTCTTGCACAGCTTGAAAAACTGCCTTTGTTTATCGAAAAAAGACAAAAAAACGCAAAATATCTGGCAGAAAAACTTTCTGATTTAACGGATTATCTGATTTTACCGGAGGTCAAAGACCGTGTAAGTTCGTCATGGTTTGGCTTTTTAATATCTGTGAAACCTGAGGCACCTTTTTCCAAGCAGGAATTAGTTGAATATCTGGAAAAAAATGGTATTGGAACAAGACAGCTCTTTGCAGGCAATATTTTAAGGCAGCCTGTGTTTGTTGACAACAGAGTAAAACTCAGAATAAATGACTCGGAACCGTTGTTCTCTAATACGCTTACAGAAGAAGATTATAAACTTCTCCCAAATACGGATTTTATAATGAATAATACATTCTGGGTTGGAGTGTATCCTGCTCTTGGCAAAACAGAGCTCGATAAAACAAGTTCTGTTATACATGACTTTATAATGTCCGAGAAAAATTCGTGATAAGGAGCAAAGCGACGTGAACAAGAACTCTGTTCAAAATGATTGAGTATCATTTTGAATAGAGACTCTGCCGAATAAA
>CASFNW010000032.1 GCA_949296245.1 uncultured bacterium | reverse complement strand
TATCGTTTTGTGAGAGGGTGAAGAATCTTTCCCCGCGTCATTCTGAGCGAAGCGAAGAATCTAAAAAATAATTAAACAGATCCTTCGGTCACTTTGTTCACTCAGGATGACAAAGTGTTTTTTACATAATAAATATTATCAGTATATAAAAATTCGCAATTATATAGCGCACCAATTACATTATAACTACTTTTTCACAACATCTTTGTATAACAGTTCTCTTTTCTTTTTCATCTCAGGATTAAGCATGTATTCTTCGTACTTGTAATGCGAATCAATCCATCCATTTGGAGAAATTTCTATAATTCTGTCTGCAACTGTTTGAATAAACTGATGATCTTGCGATGTGAACAAAACACTTCCGTTAAAATCTATAATAGCATCGTTTAAAGCCGTAATGGATTCCAAATCCAGATGGTTTGTGGGTTCATCCATAATAAGGACATTTGCTTCCGCTATCATCATTTTTGCAAGCATACAGCGTACTTTTTCGCCGCCGGATAATACATTTGCGCTTTTTTCAGACTCTTCTCCGGAAAACAGCATTCTGCCGAGATATCCTCTGATGAAACTTATATGCTGCTCTTCCGAATACTGTCTCAGCCAGTCAATAAGACTGATATTTGTATCAAAATATGCATTATTATCTTTTGGGAAATAAGATTTTGTTGCAGTAACACCCCATTCCACTTTTCCGGAATCCGGCTCCAGTTCTCCTGCCAGAATTTGAAAAAGAGTTGTCACTACAAGAGAATCCTTACTCATAAAAGCAATTTTTTCTCCTTTATATACATCAAGAGAAAAGTTTTTTATAAGCAGCTGTCCGTCAATTGATTTGTTTAATTTTTCAATATGCAAGACATCTTTTCCGGGGACTTTTTTATAATTAAACCTTATTCTTGGGAATTTTCTGGACGAAGGTTTTATATCTTCCAGTGTCAATTTATCAAGCATATTTTTTCTTGAGGTTGCCTGAGCAGCTTTTGAAGCATTAGCGGAAAATCTTGCAATAAACGCTTTTAATTCTGCTATTTTTTCTTCTGTTTTTCTGTTTTGCTCTTCTTTCTGCTTTTGCATCAATCTGCTTGCCTGTGCCCAGAAAGAGTAGTTGCCGGTATAAAGCTGAATATTTTGATAATCAATATCCGCAATATGAGTACAAACGTTATCCAAAAAGTTTCTGTCGTGAGAAACAACAATAACAAGGTTATTGAAATTGATTAAAAATTCCTCCAGCCATTTTATTGTAGCAATATCGAGGTGGTTTGTCGGCTCGTCCAGAAGCAGAATATCAGGATTGCCAAACAGTGCCTGCGCAAGAAGTACTCTCACCTTTTCGCTGCCTGAAAGTTCACTCATAAGTTCATAGTGTTTTTTATCTTCAATACCTAAATCGCTTAGTAAAGTAGCAGCCTGAGACTCTGCCTGCCAGCCGTCAAGTTCTGCAAATTCCGTTTCCAATTCCGAAACTTTTAATCCGTCTTCATCATTAAAATCCGGTTTTGCATACAGGGCTTCTTTTTCTTTCATTACATCATAAAGCCTTTTGTGCCCCATAATAACAGTTTCTATAACCGGAAATTCATCAAATGCAAAGTGATTCTGTTTTAGAACAGCAATACGAAGCCCTTTGGGTATATGGACTTCTCCTGATGTAGGTTCAATATCACCTGCTATAACTCTTAAAAGAGTAGATTTTCCTGCACCGTTTGCACCTATCACACCGTAGCAGTGTCCGGGCAAAAATTTTATGTTAACGTTTTCAAAAAGCGTCTGGCTGCCAAAACGCACTGTAAGATTGCTTGTTGTTATCATGGTTTCATCCCTGTGTAAATAGACAATAATACTATTTTGGCATAAATATGCAGTAAATCAAAATAAAAAACAGCGATGAAATTAATCACCGCTGTTTTTTATTTTAGTTTAATAAAAAAACTATAATTTTTCAGCAACCATCAATGTAGTTTCTGCAAGTCTTGTTGAATAACCCATTTCGTTATCATACCAAGAAATGATTTTAACCTGATTGCCGCCCATTACACGAGTTAATAAAGCGTCAACAGTTGATGATTGAGAAGTACCTACGTAATCAGAAGATACAAGCGGTTCTTCTGTGTAGCAAAGAACGTGTCCGTCAGCACCTTCTTTAAGAGCTGCGTTAACTTCTTCTACAGTAACGTCTTTAGAAAGTTCGAATACAACGTCTACTAATGAAACGTCCGGAGTAGGAACTCTCATAGCGAAACCGTCCAATTTACCTTTAAGTTGCGGTAAAACAAGAGCAACAGCCTTAGCAGCACCTGTTTTTGTAGGAACAATGTTCAAAGCGCCTGCTCTAGCACGTCTTGGGTCTTTGTGACCTGCATCTAAGATTCTCTGGTCACCTGTATAAGAGTGAACAGTAGTCATCAAGCCTTTTACAATACCGAATTTTTCATCGATAACTTTAGCAACAGGTGCCAAGCAGTTTGTTGTACAAGATGCCATAGAAATTACATTGTGTTTAGCAGGATCATATTCATTATCGTTAACACCTAAAACGATAGTTTTATCTTCATTTGTAGCCGGAGCTGAAATGATAACTTTTTTTGCACCTGCTGCAATGTGAGCTTTTGCTTTTTCTGCATCTGTGAAGAAACCTGTTGATTCAACAACAACTTCTACACCGAGATCTTTCCAAGGCAATTGTGCAGGATCTTTTTCTGCGAAGAATTTAATTTTTTTGCCGTTTACGATGATGCCTTCTTCATAAGCTTCAACTTCACCGTCAAATTTACCCATTACAGAGTCATATTTGAAAAGTCTTGCAGCATCAGCGGGTTTTAAACCGGGGTCGTTGATAGCAACATAATCGATTTTGTCGAAGATACCTTCTCTGATTGCTGCTCTTAATGTGTTACGGCCGATTCTACCGAAGCCGTTAATTGCAACTTTCTTAGCCATAATTTAGCTCCTCTTCTATTTTTACTGTGTATTAAATACACACATGTTATAAACGAAACATGAAACATAAGCAAGAGTTTTGTCTCGCTGTAAAGAGGTGTTTGTTTTGTTATTCTGTATATATAATAAAAAGCTTGCAACAATTAAAAAAAATAATCTTTTATACGCTTTTAGTTTTGTGAAATCAAATATATTATAGAAATATGTTTTACTATTTAATCTAGTGTCGTCTTACAGTCAATTAAGGCTTGACATTTAGTCAACCCTTAACGGAGTCCTTGCTTCGAGCCTTCGAAGCTCAAAACCTCACCTTTTAATGCGACACTAAATTGTTTTATTACAATATTAACTCAAGAATATTTTCACCAACAATTTTAAATTTACTGTTCCTTGGCAAAAGTACTTCTTGTTCACTTGTATATCTCAAATCCATAAAAGGAGTTCCTTTCGGTATTCTAATTTCATATCGTTTGTTCAAATGAGCATTTGAGCCAATAAAACCTTCCATCGATGCGCCTGGAGTGACAGATGTTGAGCAGAATGCTTTATCAATGATTATTCCATTTTCTGCTGTATCAAACCAGCTTGCAGGAGCATCGCGATAAAGAGTCATATGGTTTTCTGCACGTGCTGTCATTTTTGCATCTATAGCTTTAATACTGTCAACAATTGCCCTGTTATAATTTTTTATCTCTATAATCTGAGATTCAGCATATTTCTTAATTTCAGGCGGCATATTTTCATCTATAACAGGAATATCTTTAAGCTTACCGGTTCTTAAGAAAGAGTTTATTTCTTTTCCGTTTTCGAGATAAAATCCTTCTACATTACGTTTCATAAAATTGTAAACAGAAGAATCCACAGGAACTTCTTGTGAAACCATTGATGTATCGTATTGGATTTTGTTTTTAATATCTTGCAATTCTTCCGCTACATTTAAGGTCTGTTTTTTTATTTCATCTTTGACCTCTTGAATAGAGTCTTTTGTCTTTTTCGCAGCGTTCAAATTAGTAGTTTTTATCCTGCTGTGTTTTTTAAGTATCATAAAAGTAGCAAGACCAACTGCCCCCAATCCGATAAGAAATGTACCGTAAGTCTTTAATTTTGATGATTTTGTGTCTTTTGAAGACAAAATATCTTTATCATTTTTATCTGACATATTTATTTTTAATTTATTCTGATTGGATATTTTTAAATTTGTAAATTTAATATTTTCCGTCATCAATTTCCTTTCCGGTATATTTATTTTTTATGCCATTACATAAATTGGATTACAGAGACCGTTGCGTGTATTTGCAAATTCTCGCTGAATATTTCGAAATATTTTTATAAATTCATCTTCGTATTCAGGGAGCATAAAGCATAAATTTTCAACATATTCTTTCAGATATTCAATACCTTGTTGCAGAGATACAATACGTTCTTTTTTTAGTGCATCTCTTAAAATCTTTTCGATTTCTTTTACATCAAACCCAAGACCGTGCAGACGCATTAATCTAGCCGCCGCATCCGGATTGTACAATGCTCGATATTTGAGAGTTTTTAAAAGTGATAAAAAGTCAATATAATCAGTATCTCTGAGCAGCAAATCTCTATAATGACAGAATGCACCGTCACCACCATTTAATGGAGAAATTTTGTATTTTTTGCACAATTTCAGATAGTCAAGATACCATTGTTCAAGTAATTTTATTTTCGTCTTATCCAGACCGGAAGCCTTATCCGGACCGGAACCCTTGCCAGACTTTATATATTTTTCTTCAAGTATTTTACCCTTTTTATCACGTAAAATTTGTATTTTGTCTCCATCCTGTCCGACATATTCTGTCATAGACTTTCCGTCGTTGAGTTTGTATACATTTTTCTCATTATATTTGATATGATGAAGACCATCACTGGTTGAGACACGATAAGTCTTTTCAGTACGTTTTGTACGCATTACATCAACATACTTGCCGTTTGGTTCTTTTACTTTTTGTTTTGTAACTTTTGTAATAAGTCCAAGATTATCAACATGTACAGTTACAGCAATTTGGGAATCCATAGATGATGTTTTTATGCCAGTAACTCTGGTTTTTTGATTTTTATTGACAAAAATTTCTCTGAGTAAATTTTTTTTATCGGAAGTATATATTCTTACAACGCTAGAACCATTTTTTCCTTTTTGAGTTACTTCAACAACATCTTGACCAAATTCATCGTCATAATAAGATTTTTGAAAAGTTCTTGCTTTCAATCTTTCTGCTTTTTGTGCTTTTCGTATCGCTTTAGCTTCTTCCGGATGAGCTTTAAGATAAGCTTTACGTTCCGCTCTTTCAATTGATTTAGCCTCTAAATCTTTGTAAAAACTATTTAGCTCTTCTAATTCTTTGTTTTTCGGAGAAAGATTCTCATCAATTGTTTGATTGCTAATTTGAGGCTTTGTATGCATTTTTTCTTTTAATTTTGAAACATTCTCTTTAATTTTTTGTTCTTTTTCTTCAAGATATTCATAATTACGTACAAGTCCATCATAAGAATTCGATCTTTCTCTAAGTGGTTCATAATTTCCAAATGAATTGTCTATAGTTTCCGCATTGATTTTTTGCTTTCCGGAAAGTTGTTGTCTTGTTGCTTCAACATAAGCATCAATTTCTTTTTGTTTTTGAATTGCTGCTTGTCTTGCCCTGTATAACTCAAGCCCTTTTTGTGCTTTTTCCTTTACATTTACAGTAACAATCTGAGGCGGGGCATCCAATACCATTCGTCGTTTATCAACAGAAATTAAGTTACCTGCTTCATCATAGTTATAATTTTTTGTTTTCAATTTTAATTTTGTATAACTACCTGTGGGAACCTCTTTAAAGAATCCTAATTTCGGATCCATAAATAAAACTTCTCCTTTTTTTCTGAGTTCCCACCACTCTTTAGTCGAGCATCTTACAAACTTTTTATCAGGTTTAAATTCATTAACTTCTTTTAAATACCCATCAACATATTCAAGAGTTCGTTTTTCACCGTTTTTAGTAATCTTTGTAATTGTACCTGTAAAAGGTTTTCCATTTTTTGTAATAGCTTTTCCGTTTACAAACTTGTTGCCAGACTCTTTAAATTTTTCTACACTAATTTCTTTTGCTAGTTTTTGAATTTTACCGCTCTTTAATGAACAAACTACGGCACCAACAACTGCAGCAGCTGCAAGTCCTGAGAGAATTACCTTTTGAGTTGTATTATTCTTATTTTCAGCACTTTCTTTGATATTCTTTTGCGGTGCAATATTTTTTGACACGTATGTCTGCACTGACGGATTTGAAGAAATAACTTTTAATTCTGACATTTCCTACCATTCTTTCTATTAATTAATAAATTTCCTACATATTTATAAAAAACAGCAGACAATACTAAATTGTTAAAGGCATACTCCAGCTTAATCTATCCTATCCTATCCTATCCTATTAGGCATTATGACAGGGTTTCAGACTATTGCAAATTCGTATTTACATTTGTTTACATTGATAAAATAAAAAAGTAGGTTGGGGTTTCTAACCCAACAATACTAAATAATGTTCGAGAAAAATTAGTGCAAAGAATTCTTAGAGAAATTGACTAAATGTCAATTTCAAATAGAGACTCTGCCGAATAAAAGCAACTAAATGTTACTTTTATGAGAGGTGCAAAGTCAAAAGCGAAGCTTTTGAGTGCCGTATAGTAATTATAATATATTAAAAAGAACAGCCGGCGGCAACTGCGGCACTAGATTAGATATACTGACAATAAAAGACACACATTTTATAATGCGTATCTTTTTGTATAAAAATATTGAATAATTTATCTTCTTCTGTGATTTCTTCTGTTTGGTGTTTTATTTTGATGTTTTTTAAAATTTCTTATATTTTTTCTTTCTTTTTTCTGATATTTTTTTACATTTTTTTGATGCTGTTTTTGAGCTTTAAATCTTGTCTGCTGATGTTTTTTGACAGCCTGATGCTTTTTTTGCGGTGTTTTTTTTGCTGTTTTTTTAGATACGGGTTTAGCCGGCTTTTTCGGTGCGGGTCTGTGGCGTAACTCTTTATGCTGATTGTTTTTCACATCTCTGTGATGTCCGGGTGCAGCAAAACACTCCGCACTCAGCCCCATACCTGCAAACAGTCCGCCGATAATCAACAGTGATAATAATTTCTTTTTCATAAAAACTCCTATTCTCTTCTTTTTAATTCCTCTACATTTTTTATAACGATATATAAAAATAAATGTTCATTTCTATACTAATGTTGTAAATATTATTTAACTTGAATTAGAACCAATCTAGTATAGCAGTTGCCAATAGCACACAAAAATATATTGGAATATTTATAAGATTATCATTTTGTATTTAATTTTTAGAAGATTTTTTCATATGTTTGTAATACTCGACAATACCTAAATGTGCAAGAGTAAAAATTCCGGCAATGTATGCCAGATACTTATGTAGTTTAATCTTCTTTTTTGCTCCTGCTATACCGCTGCTTATTCCAAATACAGCAGCCGCATATCCAGTATCTCTTACGGGATTTTTCCATAGTTTCTTTTTAACAGAAGTATTATTTATATTGTTTACAGTGGCAACTTGCATAATATCTCCGATTATCTCTATTACATAACAAAGACCGCATATTTATTACGGCCTTTGTTATTCAGTATAAAAATTAAATTATTTTACCTTTTCAGGTTCGATTTCAGGCAAATCGTTTATACACTTGCTTGAATTTGCGTATTCCGTAATTTTCTTTGTGGTAATACGTTTATTGTTAAGACACGCAGAACCGGCAACGCAGCCGCCTTCACATGCCATAACCTCAACAAGATTGCCCTCCGTACACTGTCCTTTTTTAGCCCAGTTTTTCAAATCTCTTACTGATTTTGTGTTCAGGCCGTTTATGCAGGTCGGATATAGTTCCGGAAAATCCTTCAATGCAACTTTAACGGATTCAGCAACACCGCCTGTTACAGCAAAGAATCTTCCTTCTTTTGAAGCTTCATTTGCAAACTGGTAGTCTTCGCAATTTGCAACTTCAATATTCATTGCAACAAACAAAGCACCCATTTCTTCAAAGTTCATTACATAATCAGTGTACTCATCTTTTTGCGCTTCTTTTCTTTTTGCTACACAAGGACCGATAAATACAGTCACAGCATCAGGATATTGTTTTTTTACAAACTCCGCTGTGTAGTGCATAGGTGTTCTTGTTTCCGAACGGAACGGTTTTAATTCCGGGATGTGTTTATCAACAAGTTCGTTATATGCAGCGCAGCAGGATGTTGTCATAAATTCATCGCCGCGCTCCATTCTTTCTTTAAAGTCTTCGGCTTCTGTTCTTGCTGTTGTATCAGCGCCCTGAGCGACTTCAAAAACTTCTGCGAATCCGCACTGTGTCAATGCCATAGCTATTTTATTCACAGAAACAGGAAGCTGTCCGACAACAGCAGGTGCAAGCATTGCCACAACTTTTTTCTTATTTTTAATTTCTTTTAAAATATCAATAACCTGACTTTTCTCGTGTACTGCGGCAAACGGACATGCTCCTACACATGCACCGCAGCTTATGCATTTGTCAAAATCGATTTCTGCATGACCTTTTTCATTTTTTGTGATTGCACCTACAGGACAAGCGTCTTCACACGGTACTTTGAGCCTTACAATTGCGCTATACGGGCATACATTCATACACATACCGCAGTTTTTACATTTGTCGCCGTCAATTACTGATTTTCCGTCTTTAATCGAAATTGCACCGAATTTGCAGGTAGAAACGCAGGGTCTTGCAACACACCCCTGACACAATTCCGTTACATAAACACGGCTCGGTACACAGCCTTTGCAGGCAGTTTCTATTACAGTTAGTATTTCTTCATCAGGTTTATCCCTGTGCATTGCTCTTTCAGCGTATTCATTGAGTGATGTGATTTCATCATCTTTTTCAACGCCCATACCAAGACCGGCTATTGCTCTTTGTCTCAAAATCGCGCGTTCTTTATATATACAGCATCTGTAAGGAACTTCTGCATTTTTAGGTCTCATGTCAAAAGGAAGTTTGTACAAATCCTTCATTTCCTGATTTATAAATGCTCTTATAAGTCTTACAAGTACTTCTCTTTTAAGGTGGGTAGTATTGCTATTATCCATTTAATTTACTCTCTATTGCCTTTATTACTTTTTCTACAGTAGCCTCAGAGATTATTTCGCCGTCAACTTTTACAAAGGGAGCTTTCATATATGTTGCATTTTTGCATAAATCAAGACAGGTATGAGCTTTTATATCCACTCTTTTTCTGTACTGAGGCGGAATCAAAGACTCTATTTCCTGCAATTTTGAAGCACCCATGACAAAACATGTTGTTCCAAAACATAAATCCAACGTAATTTTTCCGGTATCTTCCATTTAATTCTCCCTTGGTTATTGTCTTTCAGACGTTAAATAAACTTGAGGTTTACCTTTTTAATATAACGTCCTGATAAAATTTTTTCCAGTTGTTTTACAACATTTTTACGAATTCCCAATTCCAAAGGCAAATCAGGGTCATAATGCGCCTGATTCAGCTTTGAACCTATCATAAATTCAATGACGTCAGAATCCAGCAAAAGTTCAATCAATCTTCCGGCGGCATCATCCGGCCAGCGGTCATATCCTTCATTCAGATATTCCAAAACTTTTGTCAGAGTCAATATACCTTCCGTTATCAAATCTACACCATCCATGTGCGAGCATGCCGGCAGCATACCTTTATTATACTTTTCTGTTGTAATTTCTCTTCCAAGCTCTCTTGCTATAAGGTTTGCAGTGGTTCCGCCGACAATAGCTTTTTTACCTTCAAAATCATCAAACATTTTTGAATACTCTGCATCTCTGTCCTGTCTGTAAGGCGGCCCTGTAAAAATAAGAAGTTTTCTTGGCTTTCTGAAATACAAAATCAAGGCTGATACATCGTCCATAGATTTTTTTTCAGGTTCTTTTCTGATAGCTTCTTTTACTATTTCACAGGCAAGATGGCTGCTTGAGATTGTCGGATTTCTTTTCAATTCTGAAGAAACAAACTCTATAAGCCCCTCTCTTCTCCATCCGAGTTTATATTCGTCAGTACCCATGCCTGCCTGCGTTACTCCGTCAGAACAGAATACCAGTCTGTCCTCCGGCTGCAGCTTAAAGTTGTAAAGATGCATATGACGGTTTGTGAATTTTTTTGAGGTAATAACACGTGGTGTATGTTCAACAACTTCGCCGTTTCTAAAATGTATAAAATCAGGATTTCCTTCTTCAACAATGCGGATATTACCGTCATCCATGCATTCAAAGGCGGAAAAAGTTGCATAGCTGATTTTTCTGACCTGACAAATAGGAAGCGAGTTCATAATAACTTCCGTAGCGGTCAGAATATCCTTGCCTTCCTCCATAAATTTTAAAATCATTGTAGCTGTCATTGTAGCAAGGATATCAGCTTTTATGCCACTGCCTAAGCCGTCAGACAGCACCGCAAGCAGACGTCCTTCATCGGTGAAGCGTTTTGATTTGAAACAGTCACCAAAGGCATTTTGTCCGTTTTTTTTCTGCTGATAACAGTCTATGTCTACAAAAAATGATTCTTCAGGCATAAAATTTCCTTACTTAAATTCCTGCTCATCCTCTGGCGGAGTTTCTTCATAGCCCTGTGCTATCTGGCTCAACAGCAGCTCCGTATCAACCATGTGTTCACCAAGAAGACAGGCAATATTCTGTACTGTTGCAATATTCTTTTCTATTACTTCATGGGCTTTTCGTGCAATTTGACCGCGTTTCATTTCTGTTTGCGTAACATCTGTTATAACAGCACCGACAATCTTATTGCGTTCGATTTCAAATACTGCAATATCATACAGATTTTTGTCCACAGGATATCTTTCTTTGTGGATATCTTTACCTGATTTTAGTGTGCGTTTAAACAGATCGGTAAACGGCACGACTCTGTCTAAAGCACCGCCGGCCAGACCTTCCGGCCTGTCTTTAAATATTTCAAGCAAGTCTGGAGCAAACATCCTGACAAATGCTTCATTTGTCTCAATAATATTGAGATTTGCATCAGCCATGACTATAGCCGAAGGCATAGAACGAAGCATTGCACTGGCTTTTCTAATTGCCAGTTTTCTCATATAAGAAACACACATCGAAGGTTCCGCATCACCTGATAATAAAGCTTCTGCAAGCTGTCTGCAGGTATCATAACCGCAGCCGCCGCAATTAAGCTCGTCTTCTATACCGTGTTTGCCTATACTTGCCATTGCCTCAGCAATTTCTTCCGGTGTATATTTTTTTGTATTCTGCGGGTGCGGTTCAAATTCTTTGTCAACTACTACCTCTGGTTCAGACGGAATATCATCTCTTAATTTCACAGTGCGGAGTATATCTGACATTGTGATAATTCCGGGTTTTGATTCATCTTTACAAGGTCCGTTTGCACACCCTCCGGCACAGGCAAGTGCTTCTATAAATATCGGTCTGTCAACATTTTCAGGCTTAAGATTTTCTAAAGAATCCCGAAATGCAGTAACAGAACTTACGCTTACAAGCTGTATATCCTTTGCACATCCGGAAAGACGTATTGTTTTGTTCATACCTCCTTCTATCGGATAATAAGCTCCCTCATAAGCTTTTTTGGGTACAAATTTAATTTCATTTTCTTCTGCCGGTATCTCTGTTTCATCAGGATTTATACCCTCTTGAGCCATCCATTGGGCAGCTTCTTTAAAAGTAAGTGACACATCTATAAGTTCCGGTGTTCTGTCAGCTTCATTTTTCTTTGCTATGCAGGGACCTATAAATACAACGCCTATATCATCTCCGTATCTTTTTTTCAAAAGCTTTGCATGTGTCATAGCAGGCGAACCCACAGGTGTAATAAATTTTGCGTATTCAGGCATGTATAAGCGTACATAATCAACAATTGCAGGGCAGGCACTTGAAATATGTATCTGATTTTCTCTTTTAGAAAGAAGTTTTGTAACCTCTATGGATACCTCCTGAGCGCCGAGTGCAGTCTCCGAAACACCTTCAAAGCCCAATTTTTTCAAAGCAGTTATTAATTTTTCCGAACCGCAGTTCCAAAAACCTGCCCAGCTTGGTGCAAGAGAAACAAACACACGTTTTTTTGCTGTTAACACCGCACGGGCTCTGTTTATATCATTTCTGATTTTTTTTGCTTCGGAAGGACATATCAAAACGCAATGTCCACAGGCAATACATTTTTCCGGAATTACGGAAGCGTGCCCGTTTTCTATACGTATAGCTTTTACAGGACACTGGCGCACACATTTATAGCAGTCTACGCACTCGCTTTTGAGTGTATAAATCGGGTAGTGATCGTTCATTGCCACCTCTTTAATTTTTAGATGCAGTTTTAATTACAAGTATTTTTTTAAAATAGATTCCAGTCTGACAGGAGAAGCTGCTTCACAATTTTCTCCGTCAATAATAACATTCGGTCCTACCGCACAGTTATTTTCGCATCTTGAGCCGATAACTTCTATCTTTGCATCAAGCCCGTGTTCTTTTACATAATTTTCTATAAAATCAAGATTTGCTGCATTCCCTCTTGCAAAGCAGGAACTGCCCATACAAACTTTAATAGTAATTGTTTTTGTTTTTTCTTTTTCTTGTTGCATTTTAACTTCCTTTATCTGTCTCAGACCTATGCAGATATCGTGAGGAAATTCCCCAATACCATACTATATTCTAAAATATTTTAAATTAAATATCAAGAAAAACATAATATCTAAAATGAAAACAAGAAATCAGAATCTGTTTTAAATCGTGATTTTTTTCTTGATTTATTGTATAATTTTGTTAACTTTTTAGGATAAACAATTATGAGCAAAAATATACCCGAAAAAATCACAAACAGACTTACTCTTTATCACAGCATAATGGTAGAATATCTTGAAGCCGGAATTGATACCATATCAAGTCCTCAAATAGCACAACGGCTCGGTATTGATGATTCTCAGGTCAGAAAAGATTTTAAACTATTGAACAATGCCGGTAAATGCCGCGTCGGGTATATGGTTAAAGATTTAAAAGACTCCATTGAAAAGACGCTTGGCTTTTCCCATGCAAAAGATGCTTTTATTGTCGGAGCAGGACATCTGGGACTTGCGCTTGCTAAATATGACAGTTTTAACAGCTATGGATTGAATATACTTGCACTTTTTGACAATGATCCGCAGAAAGTTGATATGCAGGTTAATAACAAACAAATTTTTCATATTTCAAAACTGCCGAACCTCGTACAGAGGCTGGGTGTGGATATTGCGATACTTACTGTACCAAGGCAAAATGCACAGCAAGTTGCGGATTTTTTAATTGATTCCAATATAAAATATATCTGGAACTTTACTCCAGCAGTGCTTAAAGTTCCGCCTGAGGTAAAAGTCTGGAATGAAAATCTTATGGGCAGCTTTTTGCAGTTCGCCTGCAGGGATATCATCTAATCTGGGGGCGCACGCCTGCTGATTTTTATAGCAAAATCTTCGCTTTTGACTTAGCTCCTCTCATAAAACAATTCACCGGCTTGTTTTGTTTGGCAGTATCTTATCACGAATTTTTCTCGGACATTCTTTTAAATCTCCTGCAAAATGAGTCTATAATCGGATAAACTGCTAAATTACACTGTTATATATAAGTTTTGAAGTATAGTTATCAATGTGTTTTAGAAAATTGATGCATTCTTTGATTTTTTCTTTATTTATCTCATGGTCATCACCATCAAGTTCAAAATATGTAATATTAAGCTTTTGAGAACTTTTATACAGTTTTTTTGCCAGTTCTGCAGGAATAGTTTGGTCTTTTTGGTTATGAAGTATCAGAACCGGTTTGTTTATATTTGCAAGTGCCTTTATGTTGTTAAATTTGTTTTTTAACGGGAATATACCACATGGAATGTGTTTCAATACATGTTTTATAACAAATGGCATTTTTACTTTTTCTGCAATGTTTTTTGCCATATCAACTGCATGTGAAAACGGATTTAAAAGAATCAAAAATGCAATATTGTTTTTTGCTGCGAACTCTGCAGCAACACCTGTTCCCATAGAGTGTCCAATAATTCCGATATGGTCAGAATGTATGCCTTTTTGGTTTAAATAATTATAAACTGCTTCTATATCAAGTTGAGCGCCCATGCGTGAGAATGTACCGCTGCTTTTTCCTCTGCCTCTGTAATCAAAGATAAGCACACCCCAGCCGTTTTTATAAAAATCCTTATATGCTTTTTGCAAAAGCTGATTGCTCTTTTCGCTGCTTATACCCTGACAAATAATGACATATTTACTTGTTGAATCAGGGTTTATATCCCACGCATCAACACAAATATTGTCTTTTGTCTGTAATTTTAGAAATTTTATCTTACCTTTTAGCTCTTTTATAACAGGTGTAGAAGAGCTTTTGCTATGCCTGGAATGTGCATTATAAAAAAGTGTTTCAAACTTTTTTATGGTCTTAAAGCTCTGCATTATGCCGGTTTTATTTATTTCTTTATCATACCAGCCTATTTTATTTAAATTATCAATACATTTTTCAACCGTAAGCATTCAATATCCCTCCGAATTTATAACAATTACAGCTTTGATTCCTGAGATTTTGACAACAATCTAGCCCATGTTTTAATTTTTTTGTATATTTATAAAATTTTTCTGTATAAAACCGCTAGTTTAAAGTAATACAGCTATATGTTCAGATTGCTTGTATTTTGGTAAAAAAATACTCTTTAGGGCTTGACGATATTACTTTAAAATTAGATAATAAGTTGTGCTTTTCTGTAATAGAAAATGAGAATAGTTATTAGGAGAAGTTTATGAAAAATTTTAAAATCTTATTAGCTTCTACTCTTGTTGTTTTAGTTTCAGCTTCTTGTGCATTTGCAAAAGACTGTACAAAAGACTGTGCTAAAGACAAACCAACTCACAAAATGGAAGCTTATGCTCACCCGACTATGTTCGGTTCTCAGGCTCAACAGTTGAACACTGCCAAAGAAACCTATATTGTTGGCGGGAAAGTTTACAAAAAGAAAAATCATCTGGGTGTGGTCAACAAAGATCAGGTTATTGTAAGTTCAAGAGTTGATGCATTGATGAACCTTCTTGAAAAGAAACAAAAAGCAGCAAACTTCAATTGCAAAATGCCTGTTCTGCGTTCAGAACTCGCTGTAATTCTTGCAGAAGAATTTGGTTTGAATAACAAATCCGTATCAAATAAGTACAAAGATATCTCTTCTGATTACTGGGCAAAAGATTGGATTTACGGTGCATTAAACAGCGGTGTTATGATTGGTTATCCTGATAATAAATTCAGACCTGATCAGCCTGTAACAAAAGCGGAAGTTTTTGCTACAGTAGCACAGCTTATTTCTGTACCTATAGACAGAAGTCTTGTTGTTCCAGAATTTAACGGTAAAGAAATGCAGAATATACCTAAATGGGCAATTGCTCCTACAAAAGAAGTTGTTGCTTCAGATTTGTTAAAAGATGTTCCGAATCCTGATAAAGTAAATTCTGAAGAATATCTTTCCAAAGAACAGGTTGCTTATTTAATCTGCTCATTAAAACAAAACTGGACAGGTTCAAATTCTATAGCAAAAGACCAGAATGCGCCTGATGCTATCAAAAACTATGCTCCTGTTGTAATGAATGTAAAAATTCTCGACAGACTGTCAGCAAGACATTCTAATGCCGGAGACAGATTTACTGCAGAAACAACTTCTGACGTTACAATTAACGGACAGTGCTTTAAAGCAGGCTCAAAAGTACGAGGCGAAGTTGTTCAGGTTGTAAGACCAGGAATTAAAAACCCCGGATATATAAAAGTTAAATTCGTTAAAATACAAGACGGTGATCTTTGCGTAGAGTTCCCGAAAGATCTCTCACAGGCACAGGTTGATACTTTGAAAAATCCGAACATCTTAGCAAGATTGCTTGGCTTCCCATTCAGCGGTGCCGGCAGAGTAGTAGGCATTGTAGGCAGAACAGCAGGTTCCGGTGTAGATGTTGCCGGCAACAGCTTAGAAGAATTCGGTGATGAATTGTCTACAGCATTTGTTGATACATTGACATTACATCCGGGCTCAGGTGCAATCAACTTAGGAAAATCCGTAGCAACTCTCGGTATCGGTGTATATGATATCTGTAAGCTGCTTGTAAGCGGTACATTCGGTATACTTTATGAAGTAACTGATGAAGTCAGATACTTGATTATTCCTAAATATTCAAATGAATCAAGTTTAAATCCGAATGAAGAATTAAAGATTGTTTTCTAAGCATCCATACGGATAAGAAAAAGGAGAGCAGATAACTGTTCTCCTTTTTTGTTTGTATTCATATCAATTGCCGACACTGTAATATACACTATATATCAGACTTCTCAGAGATAAGTTAACAATATCTTAACAGTTATTGACTTAGAGTTTTGTAAAAAAGATAATTAGTCTAGTTTAAATATTAATAACGAAAGACTATTTATATGATAAAGCGATTCTTTTCCCTTTTATTATCCGTTTTAATGATTACAAGCTATACGGCGCCGTATGCTTTTGCACAAAACCAAACTCAGCAAAAAAAACAAACAGCCAATTATGAAAATCTCGTACCTAAAAAGCTTGAGCTGTCAATGAAGGATTCTATTGCACACATATACGGCAAAGAAAATGTTGATGCAATATACAGCAATATTGAGTTAATGATTAAGCAGGCAAAGTTTGAAAGACGTCCTGACCTTTATGAAGATGATTTAAAAAGGGATTCTGACTGGTATAAAGATGAAGTCGTTTATATGTTTTATCCCGAACAGTTCGGCGTGGATGAATCAGGGAAACCCGCAACTTTTAAAACCCTGATAGGTATGCTTGATTATCTTAAAGATTTAGGCGTCACAACTATATATATTCTTCCGTTTGCTGATTCTCCAATGAATGATTCAGGATTTGATGTAAGAAATCCACAAAACATCAGACAGGACTTAGGCGGAATGGAGGAGTTTTCTCAATTCATGGCCGCAGCTAGAGAAAAAGGTTTCAAAATAAAAGCCGACCTTATATTGAATCACTTTTCCGACCAGCATGAATGGTTTCAGCAGGCACTTAAGGGAGATTTGGATAAACTTAATTATTTCGTCGTGAGAGAAGAAATGCCCGAATACCGCCAGTACAAAGACGAAAAGCTTGGATACATGGTGGAATATAAGGAAAAAGACGGTACACTTTCCAAAAGACGTCTTATTTTTCCTGAAATTACCGACAATCATTACAGAAAAGTAACTATAAAAGGCAAAGATTATTATTTATACCATACATTCTATCCTTTTCAGCTTGATGTAAACTGGGAAAACCCGAAAGTATTGTATTATATGCTTGATACAATTACATTCTGGGCAAATATGGGTATTGATATATTCAGAATGGATGCTATACCTTATTTAAGTAAAGACCCGGGTACAAGTGCGGAAAATCAGCCAAAAACTCACTATATCATAAAGCTTTTAAGTGCATACCTGCAGACTATAGCACCACGCTCTGTTATACAGGCAGAAGCCTGCCAGCAGCCAAAAAATATTCTGCCTTATTTCGGTACTGACAGAAAAATAGAACACAATATAAAAAATAATATAAAGGAAATTAAACGTACCGACGAAGTGCAAATATGTTATCATTTTCCGTACATGCCTGCTATATGGGCATCTTTAGTCACTGCGGACAATTCATATTTTTGGAAAGCTTACAAAAATACTCCGCAGATACCTGAATCAGCAGCGTGGGCAATGTTTTTAAGAGTTCATGATGAACTTACTCTCGAAATGGTTAATGAAAAAACGAGAGAACTGCTCTTTGACGGACTTGCACCCAAAGGCGCAGCCTTTAGAAAAGGATACGGTGTAAGCGGAAGACTGGCAAGTTTTCTTGATAAAGACCCTGACAGAATAGGAATGGCATTTTCCATACTTCTGTCTTTACCGGGTGTTCCTATCATATATTACGGTGATGAAATAGGCATGCCTAATAACTATGCCAATGCAAAACAAACTGCAAAACAAAGAGAAGCAAAACAAAAAGCTGATAAAAAGAATAAAGCAAAACTCTTAAGCTACTTTGACAGCAGAGACATAAACAGAGGACCTATAAAGCAAAAAGTTTTTTATGATGCTATGAAAAATACAAACTCATACAATCATAAGGTATATGCACGGGTTCAAAAATTAATAAAAATAAGAAAACAATATCCCGTAATGACCAGAGGCACTTTTACAGAAATAAAAACAGAGTCACCCGAAGTTTTTGCTTATGTAAGAGAATATAACGGTGAGAGAATTGTTGTTATAAACAATCTTTCTCCTGACAGAGAAAGGGCTACCGTTGTTTTTATTAACGACAATTTCGGTAAGAAATCAAAGGATGTATACCTGAAAGATTTATTAACAGATAAAATGGTCAGAGCAAAAGCTCAGAACAAAAAGCTCACTGTAAGACTTAATCCGTATGATGCCATGTGGCTAAAATTATAAATGCATAGTAACAGATATCTAAATATATTGATAATATTAATTATGAGAAAATCAATTAGCAGCGAAGCTGCACACGAAGTGTAAGACGGCTCTGCCGTTGTAACCTTGATTACAGACTCTTTGTATTTACGAACAAAA
>CASFNW010000031.1 GCA_949296245.1 uncultured bacterium | reverse complement strand
TGACGGGGCTTTGTCCCATGCGAAGGCAAACCACGCTTTGCCGTAGCGTCAGTATTCCAAGACAGGCTCGAGGCGGCAACTGCGACACTAGATTAGATAATCTTTTAAATAAACCGCCGGTTAAAATGTCTTGGACCTCCTGATGCAAACGCTGCCTGTGCTGTATTGTTTTTACATAAATCTATACATCGCATAACTTAACAAAATCCAAATTTATTCATGTTAGAATATAACTGAATGTAACAAGAATGACCGGAACACAGTAATATATGCAATTTATAAATGATAAAAATTTAAATATAAGAGAATATCAGGAAAAAAAAGAACTTGAAGAGCTTAGTCCGTATGCAGCAAAAAGTGCATTGTCAAAAGGAAGAGCAAAAGGTGAAGAAAAGTGTCCTTTGCGCACTGAGTTTCAAAGAGATAGAGACAGGATTATACATTCAAAAGCTTTTAGAAGATTAAAACATAAAACCCAGGTTTTCTTTTCACCGACAAATGACCACTTTAGAACAAGAATGACTCACACTTTGGAGGTTTCTCAGATTGCAAGAACCATTACAAGGGCATTGAATTTAAATGAAGACCTTGCAGAAGCTATAGCGCTCGGACATGACCTTGGACATACTCCTTTTGGTCACACAGGAGAAGATGTTTTAAATGAAATTATGGATTCAGGTTTTCGACATGCGCAGCATTCTGTGCGTGTTGCCACAATTATTGAAGATCTGAATCTTACAAAAGAGACTCTTGACGGTATATTATATCACTCAGGCTCATTAAAAAAAGAAAGCCAGTCATATACACTTGAAGGTAAAATTGTAAAAATTTCAGATAAGATTGCCTACATAAATCATGATATTGATGATGCAATGAGGGCAGGGATTATTAAAGAATCAGACCTGCCGCAGGATTGTATCCAATATTTTTCTATAGACAGAAGTGAACGTATTACAAAAATGGTAATGGATATTGTTCAAAACTCCATGGGTAAAGATCATATCTGCATGTCTGATGACGCATTTTATCACATAGACAAACTGAGAACCTGGATGTTTAAAAATGTATATACAAATTCAGTTGCAAAAAAAGAAGAATCAAAAGTAAAAGGAATTGTATACGGTTTATTTAATCATTATGAAGCATTTTTAAAGCAGAAACTGCCTAACCTGAACGAAGAAGAGATAAAAAGAACAGTCTGCGATTATATTGCTGGCATGACTGACCGCTATGCCATACAAAAATACAAGGAATTCTACATACCTCAATCACTGCAGAACATTTCCAATGATGATTTTCTTTTTACTCTGGCAAAAATCAACAATCATAGCGTTCAATTGACTGTTTTATAAAAAAGCTCCTCGTAAAAAAGGAGCTTTTTAAACTAATCTAGTGTCGCAGTTGCCGCCGGCTGTCTTGAAATCAGACGTTCGGGGGTCAGCCCCGTCTGATTCCGCTGTCTTGTAATTCCTTCCCGCTCGTTGCTGCCGCTGACTACGCTTCGCTGCCGTCAGCTTCGCACTCGCTCACCGGGATTCACCCGTCCGGAATTCCGCTGTCTTGTAATCAGACACTTTGGCACTTCGTAAGGACAGGCTCACTACTGCTCACTTCGTTGTGCGTGTTCGCTTTCTCAAAAAACTGCTCACGTACATTATCACAAAATTTTTTCGGACATTATAATGACTATCAAATTTTAATATTTTTCAAGATATTCGTTGATTTCCCATGGAGAAACATCTGTTCTGTATCTGTCCCACTCAATTTCTTTTGCTGTTACAAATTCATTAAAAATATGTTCTCCAAGTGCTTTTTTAACAATTTTGCTCTTTTTCATCAAAGCAAGCGCTTCATTCAAGCTTCCCGGAAGTGAATCAATATGGCTTCTTTTTCGTTCTTTTGCTGTCATATCATAGATGTTTTCTTCTGTTTGAAGAGGCGGTTTAATTTGATTCTTTATGCCTTCCATGGCAACAGTTAAGAGTACGGCCATAACAAGATACGGATTGCATGATGCATCAGGCGAACGGAGTTCCACACGTGTTGCGTTGCCTCTTTTGGCCGGTACACGAATAAGAGCACTTCTGTTAGCAAGAGACCAAGCAATATAAACAGGTGCTTCATACCCAGGTACTAAACGCTTATAACTGTTAACAGTAGGATTTGTAATTGCAGTAAAGTCTTTTACATTTTCCAAAATAGCTCCTATTGTATAAAGAGCTTCTTTAGACAACTGATAAGCTGAATCCTCGCTGTAAAAAGCATTCTTGCCTTTTTTGATATCAAACAAAGAAATATTGCAGTGCATGCCTGATCCGTTTATACCGAATATAGGTTTTGGCATAAATGTAGCATGCAGTCCAAATTTGTCGGCAGATGCTTTAACAGCATATTTAAACGTAACAATATTATCAGCAGCTGTCAGCGCATCGGCATATTTGAAATCAACTTCGTGCTGCCCTCTTGCAGCTTCGTGGTGGCTTGCTTCAATCTCAAAACCTAACTGCTCAAGATTATCCACTATTTGTGCTCTTATGTCTTCACCTTTATCATCAGGTCCGACGTCATAATAGTCTGCTTTGTCATGAGTGCAGGTTGTCGGGAAGCCGTTTTCATCTTTTTTAAACAAAAAGAACTCAGCTTCAGGACCTATATTCATAACAAATCCCATTTCCTCGGCTTCTTTTATTACACGTTTGAGGTTACATCTCGGACAACCTTCAAATGGAGTTCCGTCTGCATTGTGTATATCGCAGATGATTCTTGCAACATTCCATTTACCTTCTTTTTCTCTCCAGGGAAGAATAGCAAATGTTGAACGATCCGGATAAAAATACATATCAGATGTTTCTATACTTCTGAATCCTTTAATAGAAGAACCGTCCAGCATTAATTCGTTATTTAAAATTTTATCAATCTGTTTTGCCGGTACAGCCAAATTTTTTACCATACCATTTATGTCAACAAACTGAAGACGTACAAACTTTACATGATTTTCTTCAATAAGTTTTTTAATTTCTTCTTTAGAAAGTTCTTTTCCTTGTTTCGGAATGTAGTTAATCATTTTTACTCCTTGTTTTATATTCGGCATTTAATCCTTCAATTAAATAATTATCATATTTTTTTTGTTGTAGTGCAAATATTTTTTGATATTTTTTATCATTAAGATTTATAAAAATATATAAATCACAAATTATTATTTATGGTTTTGAAAAAACATGCTGTTACTTTATAAAAATTTATATAAATCTAAATCCCTGATATTAATTGTCTTTATAAAAAAACAAATGATTTGTCAAAAAATATTTATTTAAAAAAACTTTACACATACAAAAAAAAACTGCTATTATTATAAACACTAAAAAATTATGGGGACAAAAAATGCTGACAATAGACAAAGTAAAAAAAGCAGAACAGATTCTAAAAAGTGTAATAAGAAAAACTGATTTAATTTATGCAGCAGGTATGTCACAGAAAAGTGATATCTATCTAAAAGCAGAAAACTTGCAAAAAACAGGTTCTTTTAAAGTAAGAGGAGCCTATGTTAAAATTGCAGGTTTGTCAGAAGAACAAAAAGAAAAGGGAATTATTGCATGTTCAGCCGGAAATCACGCACAGGGCGTTGCTCTTTCTGCACAAAAAAGTAATATCAAATCAACAATTTTTATACCGAGCACTGCACCAATTTCAAAAATCGAAGCAACAAAAAGCTATGGTGCCCACATACGTCTTGTAGACGGCGTATATGATGACGCATATAATGAAGCCGTAAAATATCAGCAAGAAACAGGTGCGGAGTTTATCCACCCGTTTGATGATACAGAAGTAATAGCGGGTCAGGGAACAATAGCTCTTGAAGTACTTGAACAGCTGCCTGAAGCAGAAGCGGTAATTGTACCAATCGGCGGCGGCGGATTAATTGCGGGTATTGCTTATACAATAAAAACTCTAAAACCCGATTGCAAAGTATACGGAGTACAAGCAGCAGGCGCAGGAAGCATGTATTACTCTATAGAACATCACCAAAGAACGGAACTGCCGGCTGTGCATACATTCGCAGACGGTACAGCCGTAAAAATGCCCGGAGAAAAAACATTTGCATTATGCGAAAAATATGTTGATAAAATTGTCACCGTCACAGATGATGAAATTGCCACCGCAATATTAACACTAATGGAAAAACAGAAACTTGTTGCAGAAGGCGCCGGAGCCCTGAGCGTTGCAGCAGTAATGTTTGATAAACTTCCGATTGAAGGTAAAAAGACAGTTTGTATTGTCTCAGGCGGCAATATTGATGTAAATATTTTATCAAGAGTAATTAACAGAGGACTTCTTAAATCAGGAAGAATAGCTGACCTTACAATAGAAATGCTTGATAAACCCGGACAGCTAAAAGAAGTATCAAGAATAATTGCTGATCTTGGAGCAAATGTTATAAGAGTACGCCATAATCAAGGCGGAGAAAATACAGATATAAATGAATGCTATTTAAAAATTTCTATGGAAACAAGGAATATGCAGCATTTATGCGAGATAAAAAATGCTCTTTGCAAAGCAGGATATAAACTAACTAATGACAAATAATAAAAAGGATAAAAAATGAAAGAAATAATATTGACAGAATCAGCACCGGCGCCTATAGGCCCGTACTCACAGGCAATACTATGCGGAAATATACTGTATTGTTCTGGTCAAATACCCGTTGAACCTTTAACAGGAGAGGTTATACAGGGCGGAATAGAAAAGCAAACGGAAAAATGCTGTATAAATATAGGTGAAGTATTAAAGCAGGCAGATTTTGAATATGAAGATGTAATTAAGACAACCTGTTTCCTTGCTGATATGAATGATTTTGCAGCTTTTAACGGTGTTTATGCTAAATATTTCACTTCAAAACCCGCCCGTTCCTGTGTAGCTGTAAAACAACTGCCAAAGAATTGTCTTGTTGAAATTGAAGTTATTGCAGCAAGAGACTAAAATTGTTAAAAGAAACAGTAAGTATTTTAACGGCAATTTTTCAGCGATAGGCTGCTGTAAAAATTGCCTCAAAACACAACTGTTTCTAATCAAGGGTACAATAGGGGCGTGCCGCCCCCCCGTACCCTGCATTTAAAAAAACGTCATTCTGAAGGTGTGAAACGACTGAAGAATCTATTCCTACTTCATTCTGAGGCTTTAGCCGTACCCGAAGGGCATCCTGATATGTGCAGCTCGTACCTCGCCTACATCTCAAGCAAGAATCTTTAGATCCTTCGGGTTTCACCATCAGTATGCTGCGGTTTTGAAAATTTTTAGTGGTATTTACTATATAAATCCGACACAAGCAGATAGAAATAGACTTTTTTTTAATATATAATCGGGTCAAAATAAGGAATTCACTATTTTGTCCGAGAATGTTTTTAATAAAGAATATTTCGATATAGTACAAAAAATTAAACCGTATCTGGAAAATCTGGATACGAAAATTAATAATCATTTTACAAAATATGCCAATAATAAAAATGAAATAATCCCGATAATCAAAGAGTTTCTGGCAAACAAAGGGAAAAGGATACGTTCTGTACTGATTTTTTTAATATTAAAAGCTCTAAACAAAACTATAGAAGACGGTCATTACAAAATTGCTCTGGCAAATGAAATTGTACACAACGCAACATTAATACACGATGATATTATAGATTGTTCTTTATTAAGACGCGGGCAAAAAACCCTGAATTTCAGCTATGACAGCAAACTTGCTGTACTTGCCGGAGATTACCTTCTCACTGAAGTATTAAAACTGCTCTCTGATATGGATAATGATATAAGACAAATCTATACAAATGCACTCTCTTCCATGATAAACGGAGAGCTTAACCAGTATTTTAACAGATTTAAACTTCTAACGATTGAAGAATACATAGAAAAATCAAAAGCTAAAACCGCAGAACTTTTTGCTGCAGGAATTGTCAGTGCTTACTGTTTTAACTCGGATAACAAAAAAGAACTGGAACAGCTTAAGAATTTTGCACTGAATTTTGGCATAGCGTTTCAAATTCACAATGATTTAGAAAATTTGAACAATCCCGACAAACTTAATGAAGATATACAAAACGGTGATTACAGCGCGCCTGTTATATTTTATGCACAGGAAAAATGCCAGGATAAAACCTGCAGATTGGATAATCCGGCTTTAATATTAAAGCAATTGAAAAAAACAGCAGCTATCAATAAAACAAAAGAACTTATAAAAAGTTATATTACACAGGCTATTGAAAATCTCTCTTTTATTGAGGATAATTTATACAAACAAACATTAATTGATTTGTGCAACTTATATATAACAGAAAAAAATGATGGATAAAAAAATAAAAGAAAAAATTATCGGATCACTCAAAGAAACTGTAGAAACAGTTGTATTTGTAGTTGTTATGGTAGTTATCATAAGATTTTTTATCGGTGAAATCAGATGGATACCGTCAGCATCTATGCATCCTACACTTATTGAAGGCGACAGAATTTTTGTTGAAAGATTCTCCAGATTTTATTCAGAGCCTAAACGCGGGGATATAATGGTCTTTTATCCTCCGGAAGAAGAGATAAAAACAGACCCGCTATCTGTTATGGCAAGACTGACTGGATTTTTCTGCAAGGATGTTGCCTACATAAAAAGAGTTATCGGTGTACCGGGTGATAAACTGGAAGTAAAAGAAATGCCTGACGGCAGCTACAGAGTTTATATAAATAATAAACCTTTAAAAGAAAATTACATTATGAGCCCGGATGACTACATTCCCTGCACCGGTGAAATGTTTTGCGGTCCTATGAAAATCCCTGCAGGCAACTACTTTATGATGGGTGACAACAGAGGTAACTCGCAGGATTCCAGATTCTGGGGTTTTTTGCCTAAGGAAAGATTTATCGGCAGGGCGGTATTCCTTTTCTGGCCGCCGACAAGAATGAATATTTTTACTAGGCCTCAATACTAATCAAACTGCAGCAGTATGGAAGAAGATTTATTAAAAAAACTCAGTATAGAACAAAAACTGTATCAGATGTTTATTCTCGGATACGAAGGCGAAAATCCTCATGCCTGCCCGAATCTGATTAATGCTTTAAAATCAGGCCTCGGCGGTGTTATATTTTTTACACAAAATATCTGTGATAAAGAACGCTTCAAGAATGCTGTTCAAATGATAAAAGATGATGCTCTGATACCGCCATTTTTAAGCATTGATCAAGAAGGCGGCAGAGTGGAACGAACTCTGAATCTTTACGGAAAAAGCCATTACCTTAGCGCAAGAGATTCTGCAAAACAGGGCGAAGATACTGTCAGACAGCAGTGCCAATGGATATCGGAGGAACTAAAATATCTCGGGCTAAATATGAATTTTGCTCCCGTTCTGGATGTGGACACAAACCCTGATAACCCGATAATCGCAGACAGGTCTTATTCAAAAAATCCGGATGAAGTTATAAAATACGGGGAAATTGCAATAGAAACATATCTTAAAAACAATATAATCCCTGTCGGCAAACATTTTCCGGGGCATGGAGACACTTCAGCAGACTCTCATCTCGAAATGCCTGAGACAAATCTTTCTATGGAAGAGCTTGAAAGTATCCACATAAAACCATTCAAAGAGTTATGCGATATTCTCCCTGCAATAATGGTTGCGCATGTACACTACAAAGCTTTTGATTCGCAAAAGATTCCCGCCTCTGTTTCTTCAAACATAATAAACGGATATCTGAGAAATAAACTTAATTTTAAAGGACTTATTATATCAGATGATATGGTTATGGAAGGTATAAGAAAATTTTCTCCATTTGAAGCCTGCAAACGGGCAATAAACGCAGGCGTTAACATGTTTATATACAGAAATTCTGATGACTGCACAATAGATTTAATAAAACAGCTCGCTGATGCCGTAAAAAAAGGCGAAATAGATATAAAAAACATTGATAAAAGTATAGAACATGTCCAATTAATTAAAAAATGTTTCTAAAAATTAACCTAAAATATCTTCCCCTCTTGCTATGTAAACATGTTTTAATTAATATAGGTTTATTGTCACCGAATTATGGTCAGGAAAAGAATTATAATAAGTATAAAGGAATAAAACAATGAATCCGATAGTTGAAGCATTAGGAAAAAAACACATTGAAAATAACAATCTTCCGGAATTAAACCCCGGAGATACTGTTAAAGTATTTGTAAGAATTATCGAAGGCAACAAAGAAAGAACTCAGGCTTTCGAAGGTATTATCATTAAAAAGAGAGGTTCAGGCGTAGGCAAAACCATCACAGTGAGAAAAACATTCCAGGGTGTTGGTGTTGAAAGAGTATTCCCTGTATACTCTCCGAGACTCGAAAAAATTCAGGTTGTAAGACGCGGTGACGTTAGAAGAGCAAAACTCTACTACCTCAGAGAACGTTCAGGTAAAGCAACAAGAATTAAAGAAAAAATCGAAAAAAGATAATCTTAAAATTAAACACGAACTAAAACAGCCTTTTGTGTAAAACAAAAGGCTGTTTTTTATCAGCATGAAATCTATTATACGCTTATTTCTTTTGGTCAAAAAGCGTTAATTGCTGATTATTTTCCTCTAAAATTTTTCTTAAAAATTTTGCTCTGTGCCATTTTGTCGGGCCGTATTTTTTTATTGCTGCTATATGCTTTTGCGTAAGATAGCCCTTGTTGTGCTCCCAGTCATATTGAGGAAACTCCGCTGCAATTTGGTTCATAAATCTGTCTCTTGAAACTTTTGCCAGTATGCTTGCTGCAGCAATCGCGGCTGATTTTGAATCGCCTTTGACAACCGTTTTCTGCGGCAGAGTATAATTTTTTATAAGTTTATTTCCGTCAACAAGTGTAAGACAATCAGCCTGCCCGATTGTGTTATAAACCTTTTCACAGGCAATTTTCATACAATTTAGAGAAGTATTTAAAATATTCTTTTTATCTATCTCCTCGACAGAACCGTCCTGTATAAAATACACACAATTTTCTGCAATTATTTCATAAAGTTCTTCTCTATGCTTTTCAGACAATTGTTTTGAGTCATTAAGGATTGATAGTTTTGACATCAATTCTTTATCACACTTTTTAAAACAAACTGCTGCTGCAAAAACAGGGCCGGCACCGGGGCCTCTGCCTGCTTCATCTGTTCCTATTATAAAATCGTAATCTTTTTTATTTTCTTCATCAAAAGAAAATAATTCTTCGATTCTACTCTTTTTCTCCGTCAAAATCATCTAAAATAAATTTTCCGATACGTCCGTCTCTAAAATCTGTCAGTATCATTACAGAAGTTCTTACTATATCAGGCTCGGAATTCTTTACTATCCAGTTCCTGCTTTTTGCAATTTCTTCAACAGATATATTTTCTGACAGATTATAATATTTTTTTACACTTTCAGGGTACTTTTTAGCAAGTATGGCAAGGAGTTCAGAAGCCACTTCCTCATTTTCATATGCATTTTCGCTTACGGAATTTACCATAGCAAGTTTAGCAGCCTTAAGCTGGTTCTCCTGTTTGACAGGTATAATCCCCGGAGTATCCAGCAAATCAATTTTGGGGTTTACTTGGACCCACTGCTGTTGTCTTGTTACGCCGGCTTTTGCTCCTACTTTTGTCTTGCCTTTTTTAATAAGCTTATTTATAATACTGGATTTTCCAACATTCGGCATCCCTGCAACCATAACTCTTGCTGGTCTTGGAAGAAGACCTTTTGCCACAAGTTTGTCTATTTTAGGCTTGGCGAGTTCTGTAATTTTGTTTATTATTATTGAAATATCATTGTTCTTAGAAGCACAGGAAGCAATGACGGGATAGCCTGTTTTTTGCTGGTAAAAATCTATCCACTTTGTAAGAGCAGCTTCTTCTGCTAAATCTGATTTGTTTAAAACTATCAATCTCGGCTTGTCGCCTAAAAGCTTTTTAATATCCGGATACACAGAACTTTCCGGTATGCGGGCATCCAGAACCTCAATAACAACATCAACAAGGTTGATGAGTTCTTTGAGTTTTTTCTCCGCTTTAGCAATATGTCCCGGGTACCAGTGAATGTGTGCCATAAAATTCCTTTTGCCCTTTTGTTTTATTTAGTAGTAATTATAAGTTAAAGTCATATTAAGAACTGTAAAAAGAGATTTATGTATTAATAAGATTCAATTAAAAAAATAGTTGCCTATCGGATATAAAGAAGTATAAAATCAAATAAGCGGGGTTAGTCAATATTCCGCAGCCGTAACCAAATTCCGGAAAACTATGAGATTTTTAAAAAAATTATTCAAAAAAACAGTACCAAAAGTAATTGCAGGTATATTTGTGCTTATATTTCTGCTGTCAGTTTTTGTATTCTGGGGCTGGTATGTAAAACAGATTAATAAAGTATTTGGTCTTTATTATGTCTACAAGGGAGATAAAGCATATAAAGCCCATAAACTGGAAAAAGCAATAAGTTTTTATAAACAGGGACTGGAAAAATATCCTGAACATTCTCTAGCAAGGTGCAATCTAGGTAATATTTATGTAAAATATGAGGATTATTTTTCTGCTGTAGAACAATACGAAGAAGCTTTAAAATATGACCCCAAGTTTATTGTGTGCAGAATGAACCTCGGGATAGTTTCTGCAGAAAAACTTTCTGATTTTGACAAGGCAATAAGAGAGTATCAGACTGTTATTGATACACGCAGAGTCACTGTACATATCCCGCTTATTTTTGACAGTGTAAAAAGCACCAGGGAGAATAAAACAATAGCCTGGTATAATATGGGACTGGCTTATCGCGGCAAGGCGATTATGACAGGAGAGAAAACACACGCAGCAAATGATTACCTGCAAAAGGCAATAGAAGCATATAAAAAAGCATTAAAACGCAAAAAACACAGCTATAATATAAATTACAATTATGCGCTCGCCAATCATATTATGGGTAATTACAAAGAAGCCGGCCTTGCATATTGCAGAGCAATAGAAGAAGAACCGATGGCATTTGATGCGCATTATAACCTTGCAATTTTACTTAAAAAAATCGGCAGGATGAAAGAATCCCAGGAAGAACTGGAAAAATCAATGCTGATAGTAAATGCACAGCAGGATCCTTATATTGCAAAATATATCTTTGATGTTTATTCACAGGTTGTAGAAAAATCAACAATTAATGAACGCTATAAAACAACCCAGAGAGCAACAGCACCGGAGTCACAGGTAAAAGAGGGAATGGAAACGCCTCATATAGTTTCAGAAGAAGTTGAAAACGAGGATGATCCGCTGGGAGTTAATCATATTACATATGTGAACGGTAAAGTTGTTGCGGATTCAGAAGAAGCTGATAAGTTTATGAAAAAAAGTTTCAGAAAATGTCCTGCAAAAAAAATATTTGAAGAATACGAAGAGGATTCGCTATACAATGGCAGATACAGCAAAGATTTCTAAAAAAAACTGCGACGTTGAGCTGCAATTTCTCTGGCAGGTGTCAAATGCGCTTGCCGGTATTTCCGATTCAAAGATTCTTCTGGATAAACTAAAAGATATTTTGAGTCATTATTTTGCCGTTAATAGTTTTCAGGTCTTTGTCAAGGACAATAATACATCGGCTCTTCGTGATTTTGTAAAAAACTGGATTACAATAGAAAAAAATCAGCAGCAGGAACTTGTTAAAAACATTTTTAATAAATTGAATAAAAGCGGTATCGACAGTTTTGTTTTGAATAACAAAGTTATAAAATACTCTCAAAAAAATATTCTTAAACTGTGTTGCAATGCATTAGCAGAAGAAAAAAATCTCCTTTATTTTCCAGTTTTTAATGAAAATAAGCTTGCCGGCGTTATAGAGATAAATTTTAATAAAATTTTGCAGGAGTTAAATGATAATTTTTTATATGCATTAAGAATATCTATGCTTCAAATAAGCTCTGAAATTTCCAGAAAGATATTAAACCGGAACCTTTGTGTGCATATCCAGTTTCAGAATGTAATGAAAAGCATAGCAAAACTTATAGAAACTCAGTTTGATCTGGATTATATACTTCCAATAATAGGAGAGTTGATAGACAGATTTGTTACAGAGCATCTTATTTATATTTTTACTAAAGATGAAAAAGCTAATTTTAAGCTTTTCTGGCCGTTGGATTGTCAGGATGAAGAAATTTTAAAACTGCTTCAAAAAATGAAAAAAGACAGGGCTTATATAATTTCAAAGAACGGAAAAACAGGCCTTTTTGCAATAAGAAATGAGGATAAAACAATAGGAGTAATTGCGGCAAGCAGCAACATTGATAAGCTGTCGCAGGAGGAAATTGATTATCTTTTGCAGCTTAGCGCCCAGACATCAGTTACAACACAAAGGGCAAACGCTTATGCTCAGGTTCTTAAGTATGCAACACTTGATGCATTGACCGGCTTAAATAACCGCAGACAGTTTGAAACTCGTCTAAAACAGGAATTTTCCAATGCAAAAAGAAACAATAAGCCGCTGTGCTGCATTATGCTGGATATTGATTATTTTAAACACGTTAATGATACCTGGGGACACAGCGCAGGAGATTGTGTGCTAAAAAATGTTGCGGCAATAGTTTCGACTGAACTTCGTGAATATGATATCGCTTCCAGATACGGCGGTGAAGAGTTTTGTATACTTTTGCCGGACACAAGAATAAAAGAAGCTGCTTTTGTTGCTCAAAGGCTGAGAAAAGCAGTTGAAAAAGCAGAAATAAATATATCTGATGATCAGATACTGGGTAAAGATTTTTTAAACGTTACAATCAGTGTAGGTGTAAGCGAACTTGATAAAAAGACGGAGCTTCCGGAGCGTCTTCACCAGTGTGCGGATGTAGCCTTGTATGAAGCAAAACGAAGAGGCAGAAACCGTGTTGTTGTTTATGATGAATCATTGGAATAATGTAAACAAATATTAAAAAATTGGCATGGGGTATTTCTCTGTTATTATAAATTTGTTGGGGATATCGTTTAAATATCTTTTTATAAAAATTTAATCTTGGGATTTTATAATGCAGAAAATTTATATAAATTCCTGGCTGGATAAAGAAAATCCGGTTTCAGGTCTTATTCAAAGTGCAGTTAATGAGGTAGAACTTGATTTTTCAAATGTGGATGAAATCTGCATGAGAGATATTGAAAAACTTCTGTACTTACAAAGAATTGCGGTATTTAATGAAATAAAAATTCATGTTGAAAATATGAAGCCTAATATTTCACGATTATTTGAACAAACAGGATTGTATAAATTATTGACATTTGGAAATCCTGATATGGTTACAATAAGAAAACGTCAGGGGCTGGCTTTTGACTAAAAAGAGCGATGTACAGTTATATATAGTTGCAACGCCTATCGGCAACAAATCAGATATGTCGCTGCGAGCCGTTGAGGTTTTAAAAAGGGTTGATATTATTGCGTGTGAAGATTCCAGAACCAGCGCAAACCTTTTAGAATCTTACGGAATAGCAACAAAAGTTATAAGTTATCATAAGTTTAATGAAAAACAAAGAACAGCAGAATTTTTAAAACTGATTCAAGATGGGAAAAAAATAGCGCTGATTTCTGATGCCGGCACTCCTTGTGTATCCGACCCAGGCAGAATTCTTGTCAGAGAGCTTTTTGGACACAATATAAAGATTTCTTCTATTCCCGGAGCCAGTGCAATAACAACCTTTGTGTCCATGATACCAAGAGAAAGTGAAGAATTCGCTTTTTACGGATTTTTACCGCGTACACAAAACCAGCAGCAAAAAATTTTTGAAAAATTTTTAACTACTGATTTAATATTTTATGAATCACCGCTCAGGTTTATTGAAACACTGAAAAATATTTTACAAATACGAGGCTCTGCTGCTCATGTTGCGGTAGGCAGAGAGCTTACAAAAATGTTTGAAGAAGTAAAAACTGGTACAGTAGAAGAAATTATAGATTATTATAGCAATAATACGCTTAAGGGTGAAATTGTGTGTATGCTATATGCTCAGAACTTAAACAATGATGATGACAGTAATTTTGTTTCAAAAATTAAAAAATTAAAAGAATTAAATTATTCAGATAAAGATATTTCACAAATCATAAGTACACTGTACGATGTAAATAAAAACAAAATTTATAAACTTGTTCTCGATTTGAAATAAATTAATTTATGTAAAATTTGTATACATCCATAACAAAAAATTTTTTTCACCTGCATTTTTGAGGATATGAAAATCAATCCTCAATATAACAGATACTCTTATACAACTGAAGGGCAAAATACAAGTTTTGGTACTGCCAAAGATATAAATTTAAAGTATATTTATAAAAACAGGCTTCATCTTTTACCCGACAGAATAAAAAATATGATTACACATATAGTCGAGGATAATATTGACTGCTGCGACTCTTTAAGAGATTTGCATCTTTCTGTTTATAAAAAGCTTTTAGATTGCAAAACTTTGGATGAAGCCAGAAATGTTTTTCCTGAATTCAGAGAAGTTCTTAATCTTGCTAATCTTGTACAGAGAGATTCTGCGAATTTAAGAAAAATAAAAGAAAAAATACCTGTTTCAGATTTTTCTTTATTTATGCTAAAAGAACGCTGGGGCAAATTAAAAACACATAATGAAATTGCACAGGATTTAGGATTAAAAGACAGATCAGCTTTAAGCTGGTTTGCAGATAAAGCCCAAATTCCAGATCTTGGTAAAAATTATCAGATGTTGCTGAAAGCCAGCGATGAAGAATTGAATGCACAAATTGCATCAAAAACAAAGGCATATAACAGTTTGCATTATGACCGTGTTGTAAAACGCAATCGTGATTTGAGCAAAAAGAATAAAGCATTAAACAGCGTTATTTCAAAAGAAGCCTGGAAAAGACTGCCCGATATAAGAGAAGCATTGTCAAAAATTTCTTCTAAAACAAAAGGAGAAGAAAGATTCAGCATTTTTTGGCAATTAAATCCCGAATATGCAAGAATGTACGGTGAAATGAAGCATCAGATTGCAGAAGAAATTAGGCAATCTAAAAAATAATGTAACATTATTATAAAATTAGCACTAAATGATATAGAAAATATAACTTTTTGATGTATAATAATGTGGTGAAGTTGCTAAAATAGACTATTAATTAATAAAAGGAGAAAAAATGGCAAGAATATTGGTATCAATGCCCGATGAATTTTTAACAAAAATCGATCAGGTAGCCGGTAACGAACAAAGAACAAGAAGCGAACTTGTGCGTGAAGCTTTGAGAAGCTATATTAAACGTACAAAATTGCCGAGCCCCCAAAAAGCAATGAATAATGCTAAAATATTGGAAGAAATTCTCGATTAATTAAAAAAAATTTAAAACATAATCAGATAATAGGAATTAGGATTTATATGGAAGTTCTTGCAATAATCCCTGTCAGAGGCGGTTCTAAAGGTATTCCCGGAAAAAATATTAAACCGCTGGCAGGCAAACCTCTTGTTGCTTATACAATAGATGCTGCACATAATTCAAAATATGTTACAAGAACTGTTGTTTCTACAGAAAGCCCTAAAATAAAAGAGGTTGTATTGTCTCTGGGTGCAGAGGTCATTGACAGACCTGATGAACTTGCTCAGGACGAGACAAAAACAGCGCCGGTTTTACTTCAGGTTGTAGAAGAACTGGAGAAACAGAATTACCACCCCGATGTTGTAATTCTTTTGCAGGCTACTTGTCCTTTGCGTGATGCCCGGGAACTGGATGAAGCTTTTGAATTGTTTTTACAAAATGAGCCGAACGGTTGTGATTCAGTTTTTGCCGGCAAAAGATGCGGTATTACACACGCTTTGTGGAGACAGGATCCTGATACAGGAGAATACCAGTGCCTGTACGACTATCGCCACAGACCCCGCAGACAGGATGCAGACAGACATTATCCTCTTTTGCACGAAACAGGAGCAACTTACATTGTCAAAACTGATGTAATGAAAGAGGTTAAAGATTTTATCGGCAAAAAGCCTCTTGTATATTTAACCGGTTCTGTTGGTGATATTGATACAATAGAAGATTTTGACCGAATAGGAAAAATATTGGAACAACGACACGCGGAGAATTAATTTTTTTATTATGAGAAAGAATAAAGAGTTTTTTTACACAGACTTTAACAGCCTTGGTAGTGTAATGAATGAAATAGTTCAAAACTCAAATCTTAAAAACGGTGTAAAAAAAGCTACTCTCTTCAAATTCTGGAATAAAGTTGCCGGTAAAAAATTTGAGCAATATTCCAAAATAGAATCATTGAACACTGACGGAGTTTTGACAGTTGCTTGTGCAAATGCAGCGGTAAGTTCAGAACTATTGATGTTTAAGCAGGATATTATTAAAAAGATAAATATATATGCAAAACCGTTAGGCTTAGAAATTTCTGACATAAATTTTTCGCATAAGCTGTGGAAAAATGAAAAAAGAGCAGAAATTTTTTCACAGGAGGCTTCTAAAAACCCCTACAAACACGATTTGTCAGGATTTAACCCCGATGAAATTGAGCTAGATGAGAAGGAAACAGCATCTATAAAAGCAAGTATAGATGCGAATAAATTTGCTTCCGAAAAGCAGCGTACAAAAATGTATAACGCTATAATCAAGGATTTAAAAATTCAAAAATACATAAAAGAAAATAACTTGTAAACGGCAGTTATGATTGTCTGATGCGGTCTCGCTTGCACTAAAGAGAACCCGCATCAGCAAAAAACATATTCGAAATATCTTTAACTTATTCAATATAAGCAACAGGAGAGTTTTTTGATTTTAGAGTGACTTAAAATCCTACCTGCAAATATTATACGGCACGCAGATACTTCGTATCTGACTTAGCCTGCCTCTAAAAAATGATATTTAATCATTTTTTAGAGTTCTTGGAACGATAAAATTAAAATACTCTCCTGTAATAGTTAACTGTTAATAAAAATTGGTATTAACCCATTGAAAGCCAGAGAATTTGTTTTACCGGTTTAGATAAAAGTATTGTAAGATATCCGAATATAAAATCGTAAATCATTTTTACACCGCTTTGCATAACAATCCAGCCGGAAACCTGTGAGAACGGGTCTCTGTGTATAATTGCCATTAGAATCAGATAAAATACACCTATTATGTGAATGGTTAATACCCCGAGCAAAGTTGCTTTTGCAATCGTTACATAGTTAAATTTATCTTTGAGAGTAAATGAAACTATGAATATTGCCGGGATATAAGCAAGAATATATCCAAAATTGTATTCAAAAATATAGCCAATCCCCCCGCCGAGTGCAAAAATCGGGAAAAAAGAAAGACCCATTATTATATAAATCATAACAGCAGTTATCCCGAATCTTTTGCCTATCAATGCAGCAATAAAAAGTATGACAGGTACCTGAGGGATATATGCATAATGTTTTAATTTTAAGAATGATGCGTCAGATGGGTTTAGCGAACCAATTATATAATGCGAAAAATCCAGCTGGGTGAATGTAGCAATAATTATAAGAAATACACACCAACCCATTACCACCAGTGTACCGAGGGTGATTTTGAGTTTTTTATTTTCCGCATTAAATGCGTCCAGTTCTTCTTTGAGACGTTTTGTATTCACTTATACTTTTTGCTCCTGATGCAATTTATTATATATCGTTTTGAATTTTTCGTACCAGATATTTTCAGTAAACATAATAAGAGCATTTTCATTATTGTCCTGATAATATCCTTTTCTTGTTCCTATAGATTTAAATCCGTTTTTTTCATAAAGAGATATTGCCGCAATATTTGATTCTCTTACCTCTAGAGTAATGTATTTAATTTTATTTTTATAACAGTCATCTATAATAGAAAAAAGCAATTTTTGCGCAATTCCCCTTTGCCTGTAATCAGGATGTACGGAAAGTGTTGTTATGTGTGCTTCTTCAAAAATATGCCAGCAGCCTGCATAACCTGTGAGTGTATTATCATCTGTCACAGCACAGTAGTAATGTGCAAGATTATTTTCCAGTTCATTATAGAAAGATTCTTTTGACCAGTGATGCTGACCGTATGAAAGCTCCTCGAGCTTTACAACCTCGCCGACATCAGAGGGTTCCATTTTTCTGATACGCACATTCATAGGTTAATTTTAACAAAACACAATTTTATAGTCCAGACAGCTGCAGTAAAAGAATTGAAAACGAATAGGATAAGATATGAACTGTATTATACAGAAGCTCTTATTGATATAAGAGCTTCTGTAAACATAATTTGTAAAAAAAATATTAAAATTCTTTAATTTCTTTTTCAACTAGTGCAAGTACACTGTCTAATTTTTCCGTATTATTGCCGGCTCCCTGTGCGAAGTTGGGTCTGCCGCCGCCTTTGCCTTCTGTTGCCGCAGCAATTTCACCGACAATTTTACCTGCATTTATTCCTTTTTGTACAAAATTGTCAGAAACTTTTACCATAATAAATATTCCGCCGTCTTTTTTCAAAGAAGCAACAACAATAACACTGTTACCCAGTTTATCGGACAATTTTTCTACAAATGTTTTTACCATATTAGGTTCAAAGTCTTCTATCTTTGAAATAAAGAGTTTTCCATCTTTTATTTCTTGCGTTTTACTCAAGAATGTAGCAAATTTGGCATTAGCTATTTCATTTTGAAGCTCAACAGTACGTTTAGTAAGCGTTTTATTAGTTTCTATAAGTTTATCAACACGCTCACAAATTTCGTTTGTTTGCGCTTTAAACAGATGAGCCAATTTGTCGGCCTCTTTTGCTTTATCATTCAAAAACTTAAAGGCTGCATCAGATACAACAACTTCAATACGTCTTGAACCTGCTGATATTGCAGACTCTTGCACAACTTTTGCAAGTCTGATTTGAGCAGTGTTTTTTACATGTGTACCGCCGCATAGTTCACGTGAAACAAACTCGCCTTTTTCATCTTTTATGCCGACAACCCGGACTTTATCTCCGTATTTTTCACCGAATAAAGCCATAGCACCGCATTTTTTAGCTTCTTCTGCGTCCATAATATCAGTGTGTTGTTCAAGGCCGCGTGAAATCCAGTCGTTCATAAGCTCTTCAACCTGTTCAATTTCATTTGGTGTCATAGCTCTGTCAAAAGCAAAGTCAAAACGGGTCTTATCCGGCTCAACCTGCGAGCCTGCCTGTTTTACACCGTCGCCGAGGACTTTTTGTAATGCAGCCTGCAAAAGGTGAGCCGTAGTGTGGTGTGCTGTGATTTGCTTTCTTCTGTATACATCAATTGCCGCACAAACAGAGTCATCCGGTTTAACAGAGCCTTCTGTAATTTCTGCTCTGTGTGCATAGAGATTATCTACTTTAAAGGTGTTCAAAACCCTTGCTTTAAAGTTTTTGCCTTCAATAATGCCGCTGTCTCCTACCTGTCCGCCGCATTCTGCATAAAACGGGGTTGTATCAAGGATAATATCAATAGTTTCACCCTCATCTGCAGATTCGATTTTCTTTGCGTCTTTAACGAGTGCAACAACTTTAGCTTCATTGCAGGTTTGTTCATAACCTGTAAAGTTTGTTTCACCGTTTTCTTTTTCTATATCGATATAAATGAGGTCATCTGTAAGAATAATCTTTTGTGCAGCGGCTTTAGCACGTTCTTTTTGCTCCTTCATACATGCTTTAAAGCCTTCTTCATCAACCTTTACGCCTTTTTCCTGCGCAATTTCAACCGTTAACTCAAGAGGAAATCCGTAGGTGTCATACAGTTTAAAAGCATTTTCTCCGCTGATTTCTTTTGAACCGTCAGCAAGCAGGTCATCAAGAAGTTTTTGACCTCTATCAAGAGTTTGTTTAAATTTTTCTTCTTCTTTTTTGATAACATCTTTTATTTTTTGACGGTTTTCTTCAAGTTCCGGATAAGCATCTTTGTAATTATCCACAACCGTATCCACAATGTTGTATAAGAACGGCAGCTCAAGACCGAGCATTTTTCCGTGTCTTAGAGCTCTTCTCATAATCATACGAAGAACATAATTTCTGCCTTCATTTCCGGGTATAATTCCGTCAGAAATCATAAAGGTTACGCATCTTGCATGGTCTGTGATGATTCTCAAAGATATATCTGTTTTATTGTCTTTTTTGTATTCTTTACCTGTCATTTCACAGACTTTATTCAAAATCGGTGTTAACAGATCTGTTTCAAAGGTAGAAGTCTTGCCCTGAACAACCATAGCAATTCTTTCAAGCCCCATGCCTGTATCAACATTTTTCTTTTCAAGAGGAGTGTAGTTGCCTTCTTTATCTTTGAAAAGTTCCGTAAATACAAGGTTCCAGATTTCTACCCATCTGTCGCATTCGCAAGTAGCAACAGAACAGTCATCAGAACATTTCAACTCTTCGCCAAGGTCATAGTGAATTTCAGAACACGGGCCGCAGGAGCCGACATCTGAAACGGGGCCCCAGAAGTTGTCTTTTTTGCCTTTTCTAAAGATTTTTTCAGCTGGGATACCTACTTTGTTGTGCCATATATCAAACGCTTCATCATCATCTTTGTAAATTGTTATATAGAGTCTGTTCGGGTCAAGATGAAGGTAATTTGTCACAAAATCCCACGCCCAGGGAATAACTTCTTCTTTGTAATAATCACCGAACGAAAAGTTTCCGAGCATTTCAAAAAATGTATGGTGGCGCGGTGTTCTGCCTACATTTTCTATATCAGAATCTTTTCCGCCGGCACGCGCACATTTCTGGCAGGTGGTAATTCTTTTTGGTTCATAAGGACATTCTTCATACCCGAGGAAGTACGGTACAAACTGCAGCATACCTGCTGTTGTTAACAATACTGTCGGATTATCAGGGACAAGTGATGAACTTTTTACTATTGTTGACTGGTGTTTTTCAGCAAAAAACTTTAAAAAAGCTTCTCGAATCTGTGCACCGGTAAGAGGCTTATGTTGTGTTTCTGACATACTTCATTCCTTATCTTAATATATTTATAGTTAAATTCTACTATAAAAAAGAAGAAAAGAATTCCGTTTTATTGTTAAAATGTCGAAGTGTAAAAAACACAGTGCGTTAAAAATTTCACACTGTGTTTTTTATTTTGTATCGATAATTCATATTAACTGACTTCATCTTTAATTTGTTGGTTAGGCTGATTTATTACAATCGATTAGTCTTTAGCACCATGTTCTTGTGCCCATTTATCCGTATCAAGCAGGTGTTTTAGCCGTAGTTACTCTTTAGGAAATACTGAATCAATTTTTTACAAGTGTTTGCATAAAGTTCTTGCATAAAGCATATAAAATGTCTTAAGCCATAACTTCTGCCTGATTTTACTTAGTAAAAATTCTATACATAATTTACTGTTATCTTCGTAAGTCATCCTTGTATATGTTTTTTAGTATCTGTAGAATTTGCTATATAAATCCCTTTCTTCAACTTTCTTTCTGCGTGATATAATAAAAACAGAGGGAGATGGAAAATATGTATAATCCAAAATCACATAAGGCAGAAGAATTTATCTGCCATCAGGAAGTATTGGATACTTTAGAATATGCCGAAAAAAACAAAAACAATATTGAAGTAATTGACAAAATTCTGGCTAAAGCAAGATTGAAAAAAGGTCTGACTCATAGAGAAGCGGCTGTTTTGCTGGATTGTGAAATAGAAGAGAAGAACAAAGAAATCTTTGACCTTGCAATGGAAATCAAGCAGGATTATTACGGAAATAGAATAGTTCTTTTTGCACCGTTGTATTTGTCAAATTACTGTGTAAACGGCTGTGTATACTGCCCTTATCATCACCAGAACAAACATATTCCGAGAAGAAAACTCACTCAGGAAGAAATCAAAAACGAAGTAATTGCACTTCAGGATATGGGACACAAACGACTTGCTATTGAATCAGGTGAAGATCCGGTAAACAACCCTATTGAGTATATACTCGAATCTTTAAAAACTATTTATTCCGTTAAACACAAAAATGGTGCAATCCGTCGTGTAAATGTTAATATAGCTGCAACTACGGTTGAAAATTACAGAAAGCTGCATGAGGCCGGTATCGGTACTTATGTGCTATTTCAGGAAACTTATAACAAAGAAACTTATGAAAGACTCCATCCGACAGGCCCCAAACACAATTATGCCTACCATACGGAAGCTATGGACAGAGCAATGGAAGCAGGCATAGATGATGTAAGCCTTGGTGTGCTGTTTGGTCTGGAATTGTACAGATATGAGTTTACAGCTCTTATGATGCATGCAGAGCACCTTGAAGCTGCGTTTGGTGTAGGACCCCATGCAATAAGCGTGCCACGTATTAAAAAAGCTGATGACATTGACCCATCAGCTTTTGATAACGGTATAGACGATGACACTTTTGCCAAAATCGTTGCATGCATACGTATTGCAACACCTTATACCGGTATGATTATTTCAACAAGAGAATCAGAACAGTGCAGGGAAAGATTATTAAAACTGGGTATTTCTCAAATGTCAGGCGGTTCTAAAACAAGTGTCGGCGGATATTTTAATCCGATGCCAGAGGATGAAGAATCTTCACAGTTCGATATTTCTGACAGAAGACCACTTGATGAAGTTATTAAATGGCTTATGGAACTTGGGTATTTGCCGAGTTTCTGTACGGCCTGCTACAGAGCCGGTCGTACCGGTGAAAGATTTATGGAGGTTTGTAAACAGCAGCAGATTCATAACTTCTGCCACCCGAATGCGATTATAACTCTTAAAGAATATCTCGAGGATTACGCTTCAACTGAAACAAAAACGCTGGGTGAAAAGTTTATACAACATGAGATGGATATTCTTGAAAGCGGTGAAAAGATAAAACATGCAGTAGAAGAAGATCTTGTAAAAATCGAACACGGAGAAAGAGATTTCAGATTTTAATCCGTAATCCTTTATATAAATAAAAAAGACCGGAGATAAATCCGGTCTTTTTGTATAATTTAAAACTTTCTAAGTTTATTATTTTACAGATTTTGTAATTTCTGCAGTTATATCAGTACCGCCGTACAATACAACACCTTTAGCAAGGACTATATCATAGTTTGCAGCTTTTGCTTTCTGAGCAACTACAGCAGATATGCTTTTGTCTATGTTAGCAAGTTTTTTTGCATAATCTTTTTGGATCGCATTGCGCTTTGCATTGAGTTCTTTATTATATTTGTTTTCAAGCTCTTTTTTCTTAGCAGCATTTGACTCTTTTGCTACAGCTGCTCGGGCATTTGTAACAAAAGTAGCTAAATCTTTAACTTTGGCATCTCTGTCAGCTTTTAGAGCTTTTACCTGAGCAGAAGAAGCAACAACTTTTTGTACATCTACTACTGCAATTTTTGAAGGAACATTAGATATTGCATAGTTATTAACAGACATACCGATAATAAAAGCACTCAAACCCAATGCAAAATACTTAATACCTTGTTTCATGATGTAAATCTCCTATAACTAATAATCCTATTCTATAATAAATTTCTGTTTTATCAATAGTTTGTTGATTTATGTACTAAGAAATATTTATAAACTAGTTTTGATGTATATTAAATGCTAACAGCTCGGATTTTTAGGAATATGAGTCGAAGCATACAGAAATAACCCGCTTGAAGTTGATGCATATGCCTTTGGCGACAAAATGAATGAAATGTTTAAAAAGTTTATTCAGGCAGTAAATATTTAGTATAAATATCATAAAAACTGAGCCAGGGGATTGTCTTACTCGCTCGCGTATAACGGCATCTCCATGTTTTGTTTTCTGTGCTTTGCACTTCAAACAAAAATACTCCAGCCTCAGCCCGCTCGCACTCTAAGCTTTTACGAAGCTTTGCCTTGTGGTTCTCTTCCCCCCCTTTAACAATAAAAAAGACCCTGTCGGGTCAAAATTCGGAGCAGGGGGGATTCGAACCCCCGGCGGAGTTGCCCCCGCACAAACGTTCCAGGTTTGCACCTTAAACCACTCGGACACCGCTCCAGTGTTTTTTATTTATTGTATAGTCACAAATTACTTGTGCTGTGCTTTTATATTTTATTTGCTACATGCTTTTATTGCAAGAATTATTTATATTTTATTTCACACAGTTTTTGTCATTTCAAATTGAATAGTTGCCTGTGTTGTTGCTATATTTCTTAATGATGCAGCAATATTTACTATTTTATCTTTTTGTTGCACTCCTGCAAAAAGTTCTGAGTTTATATATATATTGCCTATTACTTCTAAAGTATTGCTGTAAGTCGATTTACAGCCAATACTTATTTTTTTATTGAGATGCTGCAGAGGTTTAAAAAAAAGGATATGTTCTCCGTTAGAAACTTCACAAACAGGCGTAAGAAGATTGTTATATTCATCTATGAGTATATCGCCGAAATATATTAATGTGTCATTTTTGTCTTTTAATCCCATAAATTGCATTCGATTAAATTTTTTTATATTACATAACACCTGTTTTTCTGCTTCACATTGTTCAAGAGCAAAAAAAGTAAGTATTTCTTGTAAGTTAAATTCAAATTTTACGGTAGTTTTAGTATTTTGGAATACTCTTGTTGAATACTTTAACATAGATCCGTTCCTTCCCTTTCACAATCACAACTTTAAATTTCGGGGTTTTGCTATCTAACTTTTGGATACCAAAAATCTGATAGTATTGTTATAACAATTAAAAACTTTTTCTAATATAGTTTGTAAAAACTTTGTAAATATATGCTGAAAGGAAAATATAAGGTCAATTTTTTAAAAATATTATTTTACTATGATATTTTTATATAATTTTTTAGGTTAAATTATTATAATTTAAGCGGTTTTGTTACTTTATTTAATTAATTAATACATTTCTTAACACATAGAATATAAAAAAAACATTGTAATTTTTTATTGTTTATTTAATAATAATGACTATAGCTTAATAGTTTTAAACAAATGGCATAGTAGCTCAGTTGGTCAGAGCGCTCGGCTCATACCCGGGAGGTCACTGGTTCGAACCCAGTCTATGCTATTTTTATTAGGGAGTTTTAGACTCCCTTTTTTAATGCCAATATGGCTGTGGGTAATCTGTGGGTAATTTTGGATTTAGAACTTAAAAAACACAAATGAATATAAAAAATAGCGAATGCAACTTAATAGCAGAAAAATAAACATTATGTATCTTTCGATAATTTTAATATTAAAAAGCCCTCTGATTTTCTTCGTTCAGAGGGCTTTTAAGTATTATGTAAATCCGAGTATGAGTTGAGAACATCTATTGCTTCTCGCTTCCTTTTGGGTACAGGATGAGCATATCTCATCGTTGTTTCTATATTTGAATGACCTAAGCTAAATGTGTTTTACCTGTTCCTACTTTCCCTTTACCTTCAATTATCAGATTTGTTCCGAATGCTAAATGAGCCAAAATGTTTTCAGCATAATCTATTGCCTTTTCTTTTGCTATTCGTGTTGTTTTATCAAATGTTTCATAATTATTAAATTTCTTTTTAGCAAACCGCTTATTTATATTTGATTTGTTTAATAATACAGCTGATTCTTGTTTTCGCTTTATTCTTTCGCAAAATTTATCTACTTTATCAAAATCTTTAGTTTTATCCCATAATTCATCAGCCTCTGTTCTAGCTATGTAGTTGTCAAAAATGGCTCTATAATTACCAGATAAAACAAATAAATCTTCACAAGGTAGTTTTTTCATTATATTTTCCTTTCAAGTATTAATTTATACCAGTGATGTTTTTCCATATCCTGTTCCTTGTATTTTTATTATGCAAGACTACTATGTCAAAATGAGTCATAGCTTTTCTAACTTTATTTATGAAAATATGCAAAAACAAAATGTAATAAATAAAAAACAATTATTTTTATTATTTTTATTTTTATTATTTTAAATACATTAAAAATAGACGTACATATTTAAAAATGGATGATTTTAAAGTATTTTAATATTTTTAGCAGCAGGGAGTGAAACTTGTACCAATTTGGTACAATATAGTTAATGAATTATTCAAAAAAGGATAAATAATGCTCAACAATAAACATATAGGCTCTAATTTCGATAGTTTTCTTGAAAAAGAAATGCTTCAAGAGTCAGAAGCTGTTGCTAAAGAGAGAATTAAAGCATTTATTCAAAAACAGAAAGAAGATAAAAACATAGATTCTTAATTTTCCCACTTCCTCGAAGTATGCAAAACTCTCAATATGTAAATTGTATTTTCTCTTACTTGATACGGTAAAATATACGGGTATTTTGAAATAACAAACTCTCGTGTTCTCAAAATTCTCCCTGATCTTCCGATTGCAGGATTATGAACTAAAATAGTTTCTACCTGTTCAAGTATATGTGCTACAACTTTTTGGGCTGCTTCTTCATTGTTTGCACAAATGTACTCTCTAATTGAACGTAAATCCTCTAAAGAACTTTCAGAAAATCTTACTTCCACTACTCAATACCCCATTCTTTTTTGACATCGTCAATTGATACGTGTTTGCCGTTATCAATATCCTTTATGCCTTTTTGAATAGCACTAATTTGCCAGGATTCAAGCTCAAGGTATTTTTCAATAGCTTCAATTGCTAAAAAAGCTTTTGTCCGGCCAGTTGCTTTAGCAAGTTCTTCAAGTTTTTCTTTTGTTCCTTTGGGAATTCTAAGTGAAAATTGTTCTGATGACATATTTTCTCCTTTGTCTTACTTTGTATTACATTGTAACACATTAAATGACATTTCTCAATATTTTCTACAAAAACTTAAATAATTTTAATTGATTCCCTGTATTTGTATTTACTGATGTTTCTTTTGAAACAGTTTCTTGCATATTATTTATGCTTTCTCTGTCTTCAAGTTTTTGTTTGAAATTACCTAAAAAGAAAAACGGTGTATAAAGCACCTCGTTATATCTCATTGATAAACTGTCACCCCATATCACTTTAGCTGGAATTCCAAGTAATGAAAGCTGTATATACGTCATTTTGTAACACATTTCATCAATATCTGTTGCTTCAACATACAAAAAATGCTGATAATTAATATCTTGTTCCAACAAGCACTCTGCAAAAGCAATAATCATACCACCACTACCGCAACAAGGCTCACATAGTGTCATAATTTCACTATTTGCATATTTTTTCACATGAACACCTGTCATTTTACTCATCATTTTGCTGACTCTATATGGTGTAAAGTACTGACCATTAGCGGCATTGCCAAGATTCATCTGCATAAACACTTCACCTAAAAAGTCTTGATGTTGCTCTTCAAGTGCCGATACTAAAAAAGCAAGCAGTTTTGGAAATTCTTCTGCTTGCTCTTTTGTATATTTATTTGATATGTATGTGTACTTTAACTCTATTTCTTCGCTTCGATAGAATGGCTGTTGTCTTTTGGTCACTATTTGTTGCTAGACTTAATTATATATATTATAGCTGGAGGTGGAGTTTTTTTTAGTTATTTAATTTATATTAGCTATTATGAAATAATTGAAATTTTAAAAATCAAGATATTCTAAATCTTGTCAATTACAGAGAAAAAATATTATTAGACATTGTTAGATTAGAAAATGGTATTTTACGGGCAACGGTGATTGATACAGTTGATTACAATCCCAATGATCTTAAAGTAAAACTTCCCAGAGAACTGCAAGAAGCAGGAGCAATAGAAAATTATTACGTACTAATAGAAATAGCAGAACCTGTTCTGAATATATTGACTGCTTTTTATCAAATATAGTTGCTTTTATACTATGGGGTGGCGGAGTTACTTTGAGTTATTTGTCATTAATTATCTGGTACAAAATAAATAAAAAATCATCAAAAAACTGTGGGTAATCTGTGTGTAATTTTTTCTTTAGAACTTAAAATTTGCAGATGAATGTAAAATTTAGCTCGCAGCTTGCAGGGTACGTATTAGCTTAGAATTACGAATAATTAAAAGATTCCTGCTTAAACTAAGAACTCTGTTTTGAGTTGACTAAATGTTAAGTTCAAATAGAGTCTCTGCATAATAAAAGCACTAAATGTTGCTTTTATGAGAGGAGCTAAGCGTGCCATATAGTAATTATGAAATATTAAAAAGATTAGCCGGCAGCAACTACAACACTGGAGTAAATAATTAAAATCAGAAAAGTTTGGTATATTGATAATATCTATTATGTAAAAAAGATAAAAAGTTGTAGAACACATGCTTCTTTATTATAAAAATTTGCCATTGCGATTTGAATTTTAAGTTACTCAGAAGTAAATATCCTACATCTTTAGTTGAAATAACTACAAATAGAGTTTTATTATAGAAAATAAGTAAAAATTGAGTGCACAACAATTTACAAAAGGAACAAAATAAATGGAATTCAGAGTTTTAAGATATTTTTTAACAGTGGCAAAAGAGGGCAGTATTACAGCAGCAGCAAATTCTTTGCATCTTACCCAGCCAACTCTTTCAAGACAGTTACAGGATTTGGAGAAAGAATTGGGGCAAAAATTATTCATAAGGGGCAAATATAGAGTTTGTTTGACTCCGGAAGGTATGATGCTTCGCAAAAGAGCTGAAGAAATTGTTGACATGGTTGAAAAAACAGAGGCTGAGTTCCAATCTATAAAAAATATTGTAGGCGGAGATATCTATATAGGCTGCGGTGAAACAGAGTCCATGAAACATATCGCAGAAGTTATGAAAGAAATTCAAGCACAATATCCAGATATAAAATTTCATATATTCAGCGGTAATGCGGAAGATGTGACAGAAAAACTTGATAAAGGATTGCTGGATTTCGGTGTCCTAATTCAACCCATAGACTTATCAAAATATGATAATATAACTCTTCCTGATAAAGATGTATGGGGCGTTATTGCAAGAAAAGACAGCGTTCTTGCGCAAAAAGATGCTGCAACGCTTAAAGACCTTACCAACGTACCATTGATAACCTCACGTCAGATGTCAAAAAAATATTCTGCAGAAAGCGGATTTTTGAACTGGTTTGGCAAAGAATTCGAACATTTGAATATTTCCGCAACTTACAATCTTGTATACAATGCTGCAATAATGGTCGATGCCGGTATAGGATATGCGATTACTCTTGACAAGCTTATAAATACCACTAACAGCAATCTTTGTTTCAGACCTTTGTCACCAAAACTTGAATCAGGTTTGGATATTGTATGGAAAAAATATCAGGTATTTTCTCCGGCAGCAAAACTGTTTTTAGAGAAATTACAGGAAAAATTCCAAAATAACCGGTGATTTTAATGACCATTAGTCATTGACTCAAAGTCAATTAATATATTATACTGTTTTTGTAATAACGAAACAAGTGATTTAATGAATAAAAGACAAAAATCAGCCATTGAAACGAAACGAAAACTTATATCCGCTGGGTTGGAGCTTATTAAAGAAAAAGGCTTTAACGCAATAAATGTCGAAGATATTACAAAAAAAGCCGGTGTTGCAAAAGGGACTTTCTATATTTATTTCAAACGTAAGGAAGATATTGTTATGGAAATCAGCAGAACACCGTTTGGTGAAATTGCTGATAATGTACCGGAAACAATGGACAGCAAAAAATGGTTCTATGATTACGAAATGCTTGAAAGTATTCTGAAAAACGCAAAGGAACTTAAAGAAGATACTCCTATTGAGTCGTTAACCCACATTATAATCAGCGAACTTTACGGAATGATGCTCTGCTGGTGCATGTCAGACGGAAAATTTGAACCGTTAGATTGGACAGACAGATTTTGCGATGTTCAACTCACGGCTATATTTAAACCTTATTTGAAATAAAGGAGAATTACTTATGAAATACAGAAAACTAAGAGATATTGAAGTATCTGCTGTCGGCATCGGCTGTATGGGGTTTTCTCACGGCTATGGTGCAATCCCGGCAGAGGAAGAATCAATTAGACTTATGCATAAAGTTTAGGCTGTACATTGTTTGATACGGCAGAAGCTTACGGCCCTTATACAAACGAAACTCTTGTAGGCAAAGCCGTTAAGCCTTTCAGAGATAAAATTATACTTACAACAAAATTTGTTCCTGTATTCCAGCCGGGGCAGGAAATTCCCGAAGGCAAATTAAGCAAAAAAGGTGTTACAAATGCGTTGAATGACTCTTTAAAAAGACTTCAAACCGATTATATTGATATTTATTATGAACACAGAGTGCCTTTAGATTCCAATGTCGAAGAAGTTGCAGGCTGGATGGGCGAATTTATTAAAGAAGGTAAAATCCGTGCTTGGGGACAGTCACAGTCGACACCCGAACAGATTAAAAAAGCCCATGCAATTACTCCATTAACTGCCATTCAAAGCGAATATTCAATGATGGAGCGGATGTTTGAAAAAGATGTTATACCGTTATGCAAAGAGTTAAACATTGGTTTTGTAGCATTTTCGCCTATGGCATCAGGTTTTTTGAGCGGCAAATATAATAAAAACACTCAATACAAAGGCGATGATGTAAGACGTGTAATTACAAGATTTGCGCCCGAAAATGTTGAGAAAAACCAGCCGCTATTGGATTTGTTAAATGAAGTCGCAGATAAAAAGGGTATTACACCTGCGCAGATTTCCTTAGCGTGGATGCTTAAAAAATACCCGCATGTTGTTCCTATTCCGGGCATGAGAAAAGACGAAAGGGTAATAGAAAACATTGGCGCAGCTGATATTGAACTAAGTGATGAAGAATTTAACAACATCGAAAACGAATTGAATAAAATCAAAATCTACGGCAACCGCACAGACGAGGATATTCACAAACTCGGAACGGTTAAGGCGATGGATTACAAGGGGAAGACCATATAACATATTAACCTTTAATAAATATTGTCCGAGAAAAATTCGTTTACATCATTTTCCTCTCACAAAATAATTCACCGGATTGTTTTGTTCAACAGAGTCTTATCACAAATTTTTTCGAACAATCTATGATCTTATATCAGCTGCATTTTTGTGGGCATAAAGTCCTTCATTTTCTGCAATAATCGAAGCTGTTTTTGCCAGATTTTTAGCACTCATTTTATCCACATATTGATAGGTTTGAATTTTGATAAAATCAAATACACTCAGTCCTCCGGAATATCTTGCTACCATGTTTGTAGGCAGAGTGTGATTTGTGCCGGCGCAATAATCTCCAAAGACTTCAGCAGAATAATTTCCTATAAAAAGAGAACCGTAATTTGTAAACATTGCCATAGTTTCCTGCGCATTTTTTATACACAGTTCAAGATGTTCAGGTGCACGTCTTTCAGATATTTCAACAGCCTGTTCTATATTATCAACAACAACCGCAAAAGATTTTTCGTAAGATATTTTAGCAATTTCAGCGGTTTTTAGCTGTTTTAGCATTTCTTTTGCATATTTGTCCACTTCTTTTGCAAATTTTTGCGAAAAACAGATTAAATAAGCACGTGCGTCTTTGTCGTGTTCACACTGGGCAAGCATATCTGCAGCTACAAACTCTGCATTTGCTGTTTCATCAGCAACAATAAGAACTTCTGACGGGCCAGCCAGAAAATCTATTCCGCAATCTCCGTAAATCTGTTTTTTTGCGGCTGTCACAAATTTGTTGCCCGGTCCGACTATTTTATCAACACGGTGTACACTTTCAGTACCGTAAGCCATTGCTGCTATAGCCTGAACTCCTCCGACTCTGTAAATTTTATCTGCACCTGCCAAATCACACGCAACTATTGTCACATCTTTGATTTTTGGAGAACATGCAATAACTGTTTCAACCCCGGCAGTTTTTGCCGGCACGATTGTCATAATTGCCGTGCTTGGCAGAGGATAGTTCCCGCCCGGTATGTAGCATCCGGCTTTTTTTATCGGAATAATTCTGTGGCCGAGTTTTATTCCGTCACATTCTGTATCCAGATTTTTTATACAATCAAGTTGATTTTGTGCAAACATTTGTACGTTTTTGATTGCTGTTTTTATTGCATCAATAGTCTTTTTGTCTACATTTTTGTAAGCATTTTTTATTTCAGCTTCTGTAACTTCAAGAGAATCAATCATTCCGTCGCCGAATTTTCTGGAGTACTTTATAAGTGCCCCATCGCCGCTTCTTTTTACATCTTCAATAATTTCATTCACACTTTCAATGGTTTCAAATTCAATATTTGAAAAAAATTCTTCCGGAATATCGTTGTAATTGTATATTTTCATTTTATCCTTTCTGTGAGTTTGTAAAATGAATTTTCAATATCTTTAAGTTTTAGAGAATAATTTGTATCACAGACTCTGGGCATAAGGATAAAAGACATATATTTATCAAGATTACCCAGTTTATTGTTTTTTATAGAAAGTCTTACGCATTCTCTCAAAAGCCGTTTTATTCTGTTTCTTTTTGTTGCACGTTTGTGATACTTCTTGCTTACGACAAAGCCGAATTTCGTAGCAGAAGACGGGTCTTTTTTCTCTTTTCCAATATAAATAATAATGTGAGAATCTGACACAATTCTGTGGTTTTTATATGTGGCATCAAAAGCCTTTGTATTTTTTAATCTGTATTTTTTAGGAAGCATTTTTCTCTTTAAACTAAAACAGACCTGCACAGTCTGTGACGGCAGGTCTGTTTTTTAAACTTTTAAGACTGTAAGAGTAAATTAAGCTCTTTTCTTAGCTTGAATAGCCAATCTATGACGGCCTTTTGCTCTTCTTCTGTTCATAACTGTTCTTCCGCCCGGTGTTGCCATTCTGGCTCTAAAACCGCTGACGTTTTGTCTTTTTCTTTTTGTTCCTTCTAATGTACGTCTCATTTTATTGCTCCTTGAATTAATTTTTTTGCGTTATATCATGATAAAAAAGACAAAAACAATTGTCAAATGCAGACAGAATAAGAGTTAATAAAGGTTTACACTATGGATAAAACAATCGGGTTTATTGGTGCAGGCAAAATGGCTACAGCAATAATAAAAGGTCTTTTAAAATCAGGCCTTTTTGATAAAAGTCACATTATTGCATCAGAGCCAAATAAGGACTATGCGCATAAAATAGAAAAAGAACTCGGTATAAAAATGGTGCACAATAATCGAGAAGCTGCTGCTGATGCTGATATTATACTGCTTGCGGTAAAACCGTTTGTTGTAAAAGATGTTTTAACAGAAATAGAAGACAGAATAGACAATACAAAACTTATCGTCACAATAGCAGCAGGCATATCGTCATCTAGAGTTGAAGAAATTCTTGAAAAAGAAGCAAGAGTTGTGCGTGTTATGCCAAATACTCCTGCACTTCTGGCAGAAGGAATGAGCGCTGTTTGTAAAGGTGAACACGCCTCTGAAGAAGATTATGACACAGTTGTTAAAATTTTTGAAAGTGTCGGAAAAGTAGTAAAGGCACAGGAAAAAGACATTGATGCCATTACCGGTGTTAGCGGCTCAGGCCCTGCTTTTTATTACTATATAATTGATGCAATTGCAAAAGCCGGTGAAAAACTGGGTTTGGACTATAAAGCAGCACTATTGCTCTCCGCCCAGACAGCTCTCGGATCTGCCAAAATGATACTTGAATCAGGTGTTGAACCACAACAGCTTATTACAAATGTTACTACTCCCGGTGGTACAACAGCGGAAGGCAATAAAGTCTTAAACGAAAGCAATATATCTGATATTCTTTTCGAAACTGTTGAAAAAACCGCTGAAAAATCAAAACTTATGGGTAAGCAATTGTAATATTTCAGGTGATTAAAAATCATAGATTATCTATTATTCTTTAAACAAGTCCTTACTAATTCACTGATTAGGGCTTGTTTTTACATAAATAGAGAAAGGTAAAAAATGACTTTTAATCCATTATTAGAAAAGGGAACACCCATAGAAAAACAAATACGAAGCTGGCATGAAATTGCCAAAAAGCCGTTTAACAAAACAGAAGTAGACTGCTATACAAGAACACGTCAAATACTTATGAACGGTATAGAAGTAGAGGCGTGGAATTTTAAACACAATTTTGCCAGAAACTGCAATGATACCGAGGTCAATAAATTTCTTGCACAAACAAGACGTATTGAAGATATGCAGCAGACAACCGTAAACTGGCTCACGCCTGCTGATCAGTCAGTGCTAGAAACAACGCTTGGGTATGAACAGGTTGCAGTAGATTTAACAGCCTGGATGGCGCAGAATGAGCCGGATGATTATGTAAAAGAAACATTTGATTTTGGTTTGTTAGAAGACTTTGATCACCTGTACAGATACAGCCAGTGGGCATATCTTGAACACGGCATAAGCCCTAATGATATTGTGCAGGGGCAGACTGATATTATGCTCAGCAGACCGACACAGAATCACCATAACGATAACAGAATAAGACTAAGAAAGCCTTATGATAAAGCAACTGCCGACCCTCAGACAAAGGTAAACATATATACACTTGTTGCAGGTGAACAGCAGACACACAACTATTATGCCGAACACGGTATGGAATACGGAAACCAGTGCATAAGAGAAACTTATGCGGAAATTAAAGATGTAGAAGAAGAACACGTTACAATGTACGAGTCTTTAATTGACCCGACAGAATCATGGTATGAAAAACTGCTTTTACACGAGTTTGTGGAAGTCTGTACATACTACAACTGTATGGAAGATGAAGAAAACGACAGAATTAAAAAAATCTGGGAAATGTTCCTTGACTACGAAATAGGTCATTTACAAATTGCCGCAAACTTATTTAAAAAATACGAAAAACGTGACCCTGAAGAAGTAATCGGCACAAAAGTCGTACTTCCGTGCAGGTTTATGTCGCAAAAAGAATATGTAACAAACATACTTGAAAATGAAATTCAAAAACGTCTTGATACAAAAATGGGCTATACGGAAATAGATAATCTGCCGGATGATTGGCCGAGTTATGAAATTCAGGAAAAAGTCGGTGAAGAAGGTTCTCCTACAGAAATGACAATACAAATAATAACTGCTGCAAAAGGCAGAGATTTGGTAATTGCAGATAAAAAGCTTAAGAAAAAACAGCTTGAACTTCTGGAAAAAGGACTTGAAGATATTGCACAGGCTCCTGATACCATTACGATAGAAGAAATGAATGAAATGATGGATGAAGAAGAAATAGAACACGAATGTGTATAGCCTGACAATAGCAAAAATCCCCTGATATTTTTATCAGGGGATTTTATATTGATAACATTTATTATGTAGCGGATTTTGAGCGGCTGTGAAGTTGAATTAAGTGTGCCAATGCTCTAGGTATATAGATTCTTCGGCTGACACCTCAGAATGACAGATTTTCGTCATTCTGAAGGAGTGAAACGACTGAATAATCTATTGTTTTTTAGATTCGTGCTTTAGATACAGGCGAGGTACAGCCGTAAATATTTGAATATCCTTTAATGTACGATTAAAGGCTCAGAATTGTATATATATTACGTACAAAGATAACAGTAAATTATGTATAGAATTTTTACTATAAGACATTTTATATGCTTTATGCAAGAACTTTATGCAAACACTTGTAAAAAATTGATTCAGTATTTCCTAAAGAGTAACTACGGCTAAAACACCTGCTGTCAATTTAATGAGCGGTTATAGAATCATTTGATTCAGAATTTGATACGGATAAATGGGCACAAGAACATGGATATGCTGATTAAACTGTATATTAGAAAGCATAAAAGAGCTGAAATTTCTTATTTTCAGCTCTTTTTCTTTTGCCTTTATAAAATCATTAAATTACGTATCTATATTTTGTGCAAATACTGCGTTTGTTTCAATAAAGTCTCTTCTTGGTTCAACTTTATCGCCCATAAGTACATCAAACAACTGGTCACAAAGCATTGCATCTTCAACATTTACTTTAAGCAGTGTTCTTGTAGCAGGATCCATTGTAGTTTCCCAGAGCTGCTGCGGCATCATTTCACCGAGACCTTTAAATCTCTGTAAAGTCAAGCCTTTCTTACCTCTTTCTTCCACAACTCTTTGTAATTCCGCAAAAGATGTCAGCTGCAATTCTTCTGTACCTGTATCCAGTACCAGTACTTTTTCTTCTTCAATCAAATAGCTCCTTATTGCAGGGTATGCATTTTTTACACGCTGGAACTCATTTGATTTTATCAATACAGCTGTCAAAAGAACCTGCTCTGTTTCTCTTTCAAGATGAAGATTCAGGTTGTATTTTTGTGTTTCTGTATTGAATTTAATTTCTACGCTGTAGTTTTTAGCTTCTTCAATGCCGTAATTTTCAGCGTGGTCTTGAAGATAATGATTAATATATGCGCAGTGTTCCTGCATTTTTTCTTGAGAATCAAAGTCTTCCGGTTCAATATTAGAACGGATTAATGCTCTCATTACAACCGAAGGAATTGCATTAATCAACGGATTATTGAATGAATGATAGAACGTAGACATATTTGCAAGAAGTTCAACAAGTTCTGTTCCTGTTGCACTTTTTGATTTGTCTTTGTTATAAAGAGTCAAATCTTTAATACCTCTTTCTCTCAACATCTTGTCTAATGCTCTGTCATCATAGAGATACTCTGCATTTTTGCCTATAGTAATTTTATACAAAGGCGGCTGTGCAATGTATACATGTCCCTGATCCAACAATGGTTTTGCATATCTGAAGAAGAATGTCAAAAGCAATGTTCTGATGTGTGCACCGTCAACATCGGCATCTGTCATAATGATAATTTTGTGATATCTCAGTTTTTCAATATCAACATCATCTTCGTTTTTGCTTATGTTTATGCCAAGAGCCTGAACCATTGACTTAATTTCGTTGTTGGCATACATTTTATCAAGTCTGGCACGTTCAACATTAAGAATTTTACCTCTTAACGGCAAAATAGCCTGAAACATTCTGTTTCGACCCTGCTTTGCTGAGCCTCCTGCAGAGTCTCCCTCAACTATATAGAGCTCGCATTTTTCCGGTTCTCTGTTAGAGCAATCTGCAAGTTTACCGGGCAGTGTGGATGTTTCAAGAGCTGATTTTCTTCTTGTGAGTTCTCTTGCTTTTCTTGCAGCTTCTCTTGCTCTTTGAGCCTGCAGTGTTTTTTCGATAATAATTTTGGCATATTTGGGGTTAAATTCAAGCCACTCCTGCAATTTATCTCTGATAGTATCCTGTACTGCAGCAGTAGCTTCCGAGCTTCCGAGTTTATCTTTTGTCTGACCTTCAAACTCGGGATTTGGCAGTTTAACGGAAACTATAGCTGTCAAACCTTCTCTTACATCATCACCGGAAAGATTTGCATCAGAGTCTTTCAGCAATTTATTTTTTCTTGCATAATCATTCAATACACGGGTAATTCCGTTTCTAAAACCAGTCAGGTGAGTACCGCCGCCGTGTGTATTGATATTATTAGCAAAGCTTAATACAGACTCATTGTATGCATCAGTGTACTGCATTGCTATCTCAACCTGCATATTATCAACAGCTTTGTCAATATAAATAGGCTGTTCAAAAAGAACTGTTTTATTTTTATTTAAAAACTCGACATAGCTGCCAATACCGCCTTCGAAATGAAAATCCTGTTCTTCTTTTGTTTCAGCATCAATATATCTGATTTTTAAGCCTTTATTTAAGAAAGCCATTTCTCTCAAACGGTTGGCTATAACATCACGGTCAATATGTGTTGTTTCTGTAAAAATCTCCGGATCCGGCCAGAAAGTAGTTCTTGTACCTGTTTTATCAGTTTCTTTAATTTTTTCAACCGGAGTAGTCGGCTCACCTCTTAAATACTCCTGACGCCATAAATAGCCGTCTCTTGCTACTTCAACCACATATTTTTCTGACAGCGCATTTACAACAGATGCCCCTACACCGTGAAGACCGCCGGACACTTTGTATCCGCCGTCGCCGAATTTACCGCCGGCATGGAGTACTGTATGAACAATTTCAAGAGCTGATTTACCGGAATCAGGTTTTATATCAACCGGAATACCACGTCCATTGTCTTCTACCGTAACACTTTCATCTGTATTTATTGTAACTGTAATTTGTGTGCAATATCCTGCAAGTGCTTCGTCAATAGAGTTGTCTACAATTTCGTATATGCAATGATGCAAGCCTCTTTGTGATGTAGATCCTATATACATGCCGGGTCTCATTCTGACTGCTTCTAAACCTTCCAAAACTCGGATATTACTCGCATCATAATGTGTTTCTGCTGCCATATTTTATATTTCCCCAATTAAGTCTAAAATTCTATCTATAACAATATTGTACTACAAACAAGCAGATTGAGCTATTTTGTAAAGATGAGACTTATATAGCAAATTCTTCAGATACTATAAAATTCTTCAGTCATTTCTATTCTTCAGAAAGACGATTTTAAAAATGCAGAAGGTACGGGAGGAATACTCGCCGCTGTTTCATCCATTCTTAGGAATTAAGAAAAAATATATTCAGCATATTCTGTAATTATGCCTGTTGAGTATTTCTGATTATGTAATATAAGTATTTGCTATTTTAAGATAATGGTAAATAATGAAGAACATGCAGGAGATATTATCTTGGCAAGCTATAATGAAAAAGTTCTTCAAAACCTTAAAGATGCAGATTGCGACAGCTCTTTAATTAAACAGTTTTTTAATCTTGAACAATCAAAACAAATTAAAGGAGCAAAATAATGGATATATTAAAAGTAATTACCCACAGAGGGCTTGAACTCAAAGGCGCTATATTTGGCGATAATACAAACGATACAGTTCTGATTATGCTTACAGGTATATGTTCAAACATATTTCAAAATGAACTTTTGTACACAACGGGCAAATTGTTGGAAGAAAACGATATCACTTGCATTATAGCGCATGCACATGATTCTTTTTCCTGTTTTGCATACAGTGATTTTTCTACAGGAAAACAAAGACATGCAGGCACTTTCAACGATGATTTTAATATGGTTTATGAAGATGTTGAAAGCTACGTTAAATATGCAAAAGAAATGGGCTTTAAAAATATAATCCTTGCAGGGCATTCTCTTGGCTCCAACAAAATTATTCATTACCTCGGAAATACTCCTGATAATTTTGTTGATTATTTTATTATATCTTCACCAGTTGATATTATGTACTGGTGGACTGTTATGCCAAATATTGACAGGTGTTTTTCCATGGCAAAACGCTGGGTAGAAGATGGTAGAGGGGATGATATCCTTCCGTTTTTGTTCGGCGGATTTTCACCGATGACCGCGAACACTGTTGTTGGTTTTTACAATGCAGACAATCTTAAAAACTGTCCTGTTTTAAGCGGCGAAGGTGAAACAGACTCTCTGTATAACATAAAATGCGATGGTTCTTTTGTAATAGGTTCAAAAGATTCCGTCACGGGAGAAAGTCCCAAAGAATTTATGGAAACACTTAATTCCTGGACAAAAGACCCCAATCATAATCAGGTAATAGAAATAGAAAACGCTTCGCATATTTTTTACGGAAAACACAAAGAGTATGCACAAACAATTATGGATTGTATCGAACACTACAAATCTTTATGTGCTGTTTAAAAATTTTTCTATAAAATGTATGTTATTTGCGGTTATAATACATGTATGTTTTCAGTAAGCGATATAAGTGAAATAAAAGCACAATCAATCAGATATATAATAACGGGCTGCTGGAATACTTTATTTGGTATTCTTGTTTATGCTTTGTTAATAAAAGTTTTGGGCGAAAATCATTACCTGTTACTTGCTATTGTATCAAATATCATAAGCATTACAAATGCTTATATCTGCTATAAATTGTTTGTATTTAAGACAAAAGGTAATATCCTCAAAGAGTATTTAAAATGTTATGTCGTATACGGGCTTTCAATGCTGCTAGGGATGCTGCTTTTGTATCTTTTTGTTGATGTTGCCGGGCTTAAGCCAATTCCGGCAAATATAATATCTGTACTTCTGCTTACAATTGTAAGCTTTATCGGACACAAATATTACTCATTTAAAAATAAAAGCTAAATGGCAGGCAAAGAATTTTTTTCGTCAATAGCCGATATAAGTTCGCAGCATATATCGTTATAAGGTGTGGCAATATTGTGTTTTTTGCCGAGTTCAGAAAGATATCCGGCAAATATTTCGACTTCTGTTTTTCGTTTTGCCTCTATATCCTGCAGCATGGATGTTTTTGTTTCCGGCAGCATTGTCTTTATAATCTCTAAGACTTCTGGAATTAAATTTTCTGTATTTTTCACTCCTTCTGCCTGTGCAATAATTACAGCTTCTTGCATAAGTTTTAGAGCAATGCCATTAACCTTTTTGCTGCGCTGAAAGTCTCCGTATGAAGCTTCTAATAACGCTGATGCCTGATTGTATCCGACATTTACAAGAAATTTCCACCACATAGAATATTCCATATCCTCAGGAATTTCATATGGAATATTTGCTCTTTCAAAGAGTTGCTGTAAACGGATAACTCTATTAGATTTATATAAGTTCTCTTTTTCGCCGAATACCGTTTTAAATACTCCGTCGTGAATTATCTTTCTATCTATTCTTGTACTTGTGTGTCCTATATAGTATGAATACAGAATTTTATCCCGACCGTATACTTTTGCGATTTCTTCTTCAGTGTTGATACCGTTTAGCAAAGACAAAATTATTGTATTTTCACCTACAAAGTTTTTTATCTGAGATATAGCGCTGTTCAATCCTGAATTTTTTGTTGCAATAATAATTAAATCAGCCGTGAAATCGCTTTTGTCCTGCGTTATGAAATCAAATTTATATTCTTCGCCGTTAAAAATTGTCGGATTATTTTTATATTTTTCTATTCTTTTGCTGTCTGCAAGAATTTTTAGGTTTATATTTTTTGTCTTTGAAAATTTTACGGCATATATAGTGCCTATAGCACCTAGGCCGCATATAATTACATTATTTATCTCTTTCATAATTTATTTTATTGTAAATGACGCATTTACTACAGCGTTGATTTTTTTGTCTTTTGCATTTGTGTTATAGATTCCGTAGTCAGACACATCTGTTGAATCTTTTGCGACGATTTGGAACACTCCCATTTTAGCGGAATTCATTACACCTATGTGTCCGCCTGTGCTTTTTACCATGCTCTGTGCTCTTTGTTTTGCGTCTTTTGTTGCTTCAGCAAGCATTTTAATCTTTAACTCATTCAGGTTTGAAACATAATATTCAACCATATTAGAGGTTAATTCTACATTTTTATCTACAAGTTTTACAACATCCTGAGAAATTTTAGTCACTGCATCTACATTATTTGAAGACACTTCTACATTTTGAGATAACCTGTATCCGTCAATTTCATTTGAATCATAACCGTTGGCAAGCTTTTTGTAAACAGGATAAGAAGAGACCGGGGTGAATTTTATGTCTTCTTCTTTCATTCCGCTTGAAATCAAGAATTCTTTTACATTATTCTTATCTGCATTTATCTTTGCATAACCGGATTTTAAATCTTTGCTTCTTGTCTCGTAATAGGCTTTCCATACGGCAAGATCAGAAGAAATTTCCTGAGAAGCAGAACCTGTTACCGTGATTGTTTGATTCTGAAGTTTTTGATAAGAAACTACCGCATGAGAAAGAATAAATGTGGAAATCATTGCACCTAATGCAATAACTATTCCTAAGAGTATTATCTGATAATCTTTTATTTCTTTCATTATTAACTCCTTTACTAAATTTTATATAAGTATAATCTATTTTCTAAATTTTTGCTATTATTATTTTATGTTCAGACAAATTGTACCGATAATATTACTTACAATATCAAATATATTTATGACATTTGCCTGGTACGGGCATTTGAAGTATAAAAACGCTGCGTTATGGCTTGTTATACTTGTAAGCTGGGGAATTGCTTTTTTTGAATACTGCTTTCAGGTTCCGGCAAACCGAATTGGCTATGGATATTATGATGCAGCTCATTTAAAGACGATACAAGAAGTAATTACTCTTGTGGTGTTTTGCGGATTTTCTGTTTTTTATTTAAAAGAAGAACTTAAATGGAATTATATAGTAGGCTTTTTATTTATAGTTCTTGCTGTATTTTTTATATTTAAAAAGTGGTAAACTTCATTTTGAAATTTACCACTTTCTATCAATTTATTAAAAAGAATTACTTAACTTGTTTGTCATGACAAGGACATTTGCAGTCAGCAGGTTCTACTTTGCCTGCATTTTGTTCATGACATCCGCATTCGCATTGTGGAGGACACATAGGTTTTGCACAAGGTCCCATTGGCCCTTTAGGTCCGAATTTCGGTCCGCAAGGCCCCATTGGAGGAACCATTTTATCCATTTCTTCTTTGACTTCTGCCTTTATTTTTTCGAGCTCCGCCTTTTGGTCTTCAGTCAGTACAGATTCGAATTTCTCCATGCTTTGTTTTCTGATTTCTCTTTCTTTAGCAAAGAGTTCTTCCATTTTTTTCTGTTCTTTTTTAATTTTTTCTCTATATGGAGCTAAAGCTTTTTTCTCATCTGCTTTTATTTTTTCAAGCTGAGCCTTTTGTGATTCTGTAAGATTGAGTCTTTCTTCGAATTCAGCTTTTTTCTGTTCTCTCATTTTTGCATGTTCTTCCGGGCTCAAAGGCTTTTTGCATTCTTTCATGGGTGCAGGCTGTCCGTCTTTGTCACATGGTCCTTTTGCCGGACAATTAGCCATTGCCGGTACTGCAATCATCGCACTCAGTGACAAAGCCATTGTTCCTGTCAACAATGCAGATAATAATGTTTTTTTCATTTAACTCTCCTTTTCTTACATAATACATAAACTCTGCATTAATATTTTTTATTAAGTTTCTTTACATAAAAAATAGTTTGTTAAAATGCCGAATGTTAGTATTAACATTTAGTATAACTATCTTTTAACATCTGTCAATGGCTCTTAAATAGCATTTTTTACTTATATGTAATAATTTAGCTGTATTGCAGGTAATAATTAGTGTTAAAGCTACACTGATTATTTTTTATATTAAATATACCCATGTGGGTTATATATTTTAAACACCGCACCTAATATAGTAGATAATTATTTATATTAGTAATTAAACAATAAGGAGTTAGATTTTGGAAAATGCAAAAAAGATTTCTTTGTACATTGTTGAAGATTACAAACTTACAATAAAATCACTGACCCACGTAATAGAAAAATTTCAAGACTTTGAAATATTAGGTTGTTTTGGTACAGCAGAAGAATTTTTAAAAGTATTTGATTCAAAAAAATCCGATATTGTTATTATGGATATAGAGCTTGGTGAGACAAACGGTCTTGTTGCAACAAAATATATTAAAGAGCATTCTCCTGAGACAAAGGTCGTGATACTTACTTCTCACGAAAATGATGATGAGGTTATTGCTGCATTAGCGTTGGGTGCAAATGCTTATTGTTTAAAGGATATTGAAACATCATCCTTATTTTATGTATTAAAAGAAGTTTACAAGGGTGCTCTATGGCTGCATCCGCATGTTGCAGTTGTTGCGAACCATTTTGCCCCCAAACCAAATCTGACTAATGATTTAAATCATCTTTATACCAAAATATCAGAAGATTATAATCTTACCAGACGAGAGCAGCAGGTTATTGAATATATTGTTGAAGGTAAAACAAATCTTGAAATTGCAAAACTTATGAATATAAGCAGGCATACAGCAAAAGTGCATGTTAAAAATGTACTGACCAAATTATCAGTGAGTGACAGAGTGCAGGCTGCAGTAAAAGCAGTAAAGTCAAAAATAGTTCAGTAGGAGAATAAGGTGTTAACTAAAAGATTATACGAAAAAATTTTATTTTATTTTGTATTTATAATGTTCATAAGTTTTTTAATTTATTATCCCCCAATAAACCTGTCTTTAAAAGATGCTTTGGTCATATCACTTTTTGTATTCTGGATTCACTCTTTGATTGATAAAAGATATCTTTTAAATAAACTGTCTCAAAAATTTAATAATCAAAAATTATTAATAAATAATTTATTTATTAACTGTCCGAATCTTATATATTTAAAAGACGAAAATTTTAACTACATAGATTGTAACCCTCAAATGAAAAAAATGATATGTGTAGACGGTAACAGTGATATTTCAGGGAAGAACGACTTTGATGTATTTCCATCTGATATAGCAGAGACACTGCGGCAGTATGATAAAAAAGTTATTGAAAAAGGTGAGGTTGTCTCATATAAAATAGAAAAAAAGTTTTTTACAGGTGAGACAAAAATCTATGATACACTTCTTGCTCCGACAATGAACAAAGACAAAATATCCGGAGTTCTGGGTATTATGAGAGATATAACACAGACAGAAGCACTAAGAGAAAAGTATATTATAAAAAATGCACAGCTAAACAGCATACTGGATAACGTTCCTTTTGTTATTTATCTGAAAGATATTGAAGGCAGAGTAATAGCATGTAATAGAATTCTTGAAAATTATATAAATCAACCTGTAAAAAATGTTATAGGAACAAATCTTTCCGATACATTTTTAAAAGATATTTCAGACAATATAAAGAAAGAAGATGCTAGAATAATAAAAAATAAGAAAAAAATATCTTATGAATCCAATCTTAATATTTTCGGTAAAGAAAAAGCATGGTATTCAATCTCTAAGTCGCCGATATTTAATGACGAAAATGAAGTTATAGGTATAATAGTCTATTTTATTAATATAGATGAAGAGAAAAAATTACAAGCGCAAAAAGAGACATTTGTTGCAACACTTACTCATGATTTGAAAACTCCAACGACTGCTCAGATGAACGCAATGAAGCTGCTGCTAAATGAGTCATTGGGGCCGTTGAATCCACAGCAAAGAGAAATGGTCGAGTTAACACTGAATTCAAATATTTATATGTCCAACATGATTTCAACTATTCTGGCAACATACAAATCAGATAGCGGTGATGTTGTTTTAAAACCCGAAAAATTTGATATTACAGAGCTAATTAGTTCTACCTGTAAAGAGATAAGCAATCTGGCGCGTACAAAAGGTCAAAATATTATAGTTAAATCTTCAATAGATAACACGTCTGTAACTGCTGATAAACTCCAGATAAAAAGAGCTGTCGTAAATCTGATTTCTAACGCTATCACTTACGGCTTTGATAAAACTGATATTGAGGTAATTTTGAGAGAAGAAGATGACAGGATATTTTTAGATGTACTTAACCATTGCAGATATATTCCTCCGGAGCGCATGAAGGAAATTTTTCTGAAATATAAATCAAGTGAAAATGCAAAATTCAATAAGGCAAGTACGGGTCTTGGTTTGTATTTATCTAAACAAATTATAAATGCACATTCTGGTGAAATACACGCAAACAGCTATGAAAACCAGACTTGTGTTTTCGGCTTTAGTATACCGAGAGTTCTAAAATCTGTTACTGAAGAAACCGGTGTTAATTAATTTTGCTCAAAATAGAGTCTAAGTCATTACAATCTGTATGAATTGAGCGAAAAACTTTTTGTATAGTATTTATTATTTCTTTTTGTTCTGGAATTTTAACCTGATTAAATGGCAAAAAATACAAATCCATAGGAAGAAAACCATTTTCATTTGGATAAAAATACTTTATGCCCAGTTTCTGTGCATTTAATGATTCGTAAAATTTAATACGTCGTATTGTGTTTATATTTGTTTCATCTGGCTTTTCAACCTCCAGATATATCCCGTTGAAATCTTTCACAAAATAATTTTTTAAATTTTCAAAAATCTTATGTCCAAAACCTCTGGAATGATATTTTTTCAAAACTGCAATATAATCAAGCCATAAACTTTTGTGTTCATTGTCCATAAATACAATAAAATATCCCACAATTATGTCATCTGTTGATGCAGAATAAATGTGATAATTATCCATTGATAACAGCTGCATAAAAGTTTCAAAGGATTTAAGCTCCGATTTTGGAAATTGTTCAAGCATATCATTATATACAGTTTTAAAAAAATCCTTGTTTTCTTTCTTTAAATGAATCATCATCTATAATTTCCAGATACAATCAATATGTGTATTATAGCAAAATATACAGATGAATATGCTATAATTTTTTTATGAGGAGAAAAATATTTTTTATATTGTATTTGCTATTGATTATGTGTGTTGCCTGTTATCAGGATGTGGCAATGTCTGCTTCAATGTTTGATGAAAACGGTTCATACTCCGGAAATTGGAAACAAATGACAAACATTTCATCCTCTTCATCGAAAAAATATAGTAGCAGTGATTATTCTTCTTCTGCATGGTATGCAAACAATAAAAAAGAACAGGCACAGAAACAAAATACCTTATTTTCAAATGAAAATTATACACAAACAAGCGCCGTGCCATTTAGATATAATACACTTAACTATACCAGGATAAGAAAGGTAAAAGGCGGCTACGGCGATTATAATGCAAAATGTTCTGACATAGGCGATGTTAGCTTCTGCCACTAATGTAAAGGTAAAAAGTTATCATGTGCCGGCTGTTATCAGCCGGCACATGCAACACTGGATGCTGCTACTTGTTTTGAAGCCGTAACAATATAATCTAGTGTCGCAGTTGTAGCCTCGAGGCTGTCTTGGAATACTGACGCTACGGCAAAGCGTGGTTTGCCTTTGCATGAGGCAAAGCCCCGTCAGATTCCGCTTCGAGCCGTCACTGC
>CASFNW010000030.1 GCA_949296245.1 uncultured bacterium | reverse complement strand
TTCGGCAGAAGCGCAGCTAGAATGGCTGCTTAGTAACCGATAGTTCGACAGACTGAACTATGCCCACTCTGTACGGCCAGCTTGCCGCTGTGCAGGGTCAGTTATGCAAGACGCAGTACGGGGATGAGAATTAACCGTATCAAGATTTTTCTCAAGAAGCGTATCTTCTAAAACTGCTTTGTTTTAGCTCAGGTTATGGCAGCTTTCCTTGCTAAAGCGAGATAAAAGTCTCCTACGCTCGATGTTTGCTGCATTCCATTTCGGACAGGGGTTCGATTCCCCTCGTCTCCACCAATTCTTTCATATTTCAAAGTTTATAGTAACGTAGGTCGGATTTACAAATCCGACAAAATTATTTGTCAGCATAGTAATGCTGAACTGACTGTTATTTGTTACCTAATAAACTGTTAATCGGTATGGTACAAAAAATTGCGCTTTACAACAAGACTGTTGTATCAAACACGTTTTTTGAAAGAAATTTTTATCCCGAGAAAATACAACTGAATTCTTCCGTTTGAGTTTTTGAAAGAAAAAATCAGTTCTTTTAAAAATTTTGATTTTTCTTTGTTGCAGCATTTTTTAAATTCATCGTAAAAAGAGGTATATTTTGCATATTTCCACCATTCTTTTTTATATTTATTCGAACAGTTTATTCTGAATGGTTTCGGACCTGTAAAATGCACTATGACAGGATTCTTCGGGTGAGGTTTGTCATAGGTTAAGAATACTGAATCCTGTTTAAATTTCTTTTTATCTTTGTCAAAAAATATATTGCATACATCCTGATCAAGATATTGAATAATATTTCTATTTTCAAAAGCACAATTAATAAGCTGTGAAGTTAGATTCTTTTCTCTCCATCGTGCAAGGTTGCACAGCATTACACCTGAATTAAAATACCATTTTGATTGTAAATTCAGCTTGGATAGCATATGGGGCATATATTCTTCCGTGACAATAACACTTTTGTTGTCGAATTCTTGATTCCAGATGTAAGATAAATCTCTGCGGCATATAGTGTCACAATCTAAATAAAGCACCCTGTCTATATCCTGACACGCCTCTGCCATTTTTAGCCTGAACCATGCTGTTACTGTCAGCCAGGCATTCGGCAGTCCTTTAAACTCTTGTTCATCTATGTGTACCAGCGAGAGTGTAAAATCTTTAATCTTTTTCAGTTTGTTGAATTCATTTACTGCTTCGGAACAAAGATTTGAGTTAAGAATAATAATTTCTATATCATGGTTTTGGTTGTTTAATAAAACACTGGCGATAGATACTGCAGCCAGTTTGTACACATTGTCGTCTATTGCATATACTATCTTTAGTTCTGACATATAGCTCCATCAGGATAAATTTAATCTTTTTATATGGTACGCGAAAAATCTTGCCTGTTCAATTATTGTGTTTTGTTGTTTACAATTGTCTTTTTAGCCATTCCAAAATCAAATCCACAATATAATCCTGCTGTGACGTGGTGAGCTCTGTGCCCTGCGGGAAATGATGCCATTTGTTCAGGCATTTTCTGCAGCAGGTAGCTGTGGCGTGTTGTGCTACAAAAACAGGATGACCTTTTGTGGGAGTTTGTTTGCCGTCATTTTTTATAAAAGCCGGAGCAAGCCTTTTTGAGATAAAGTCCTTTGCATGAGATTTTATTGTCTCCAGCCCTTTTTTGTCTATATAGAGCTTGTCTTTTTCTTTGAGTTTAAAACTGCTTCTAAACTTTGAGTGTGAAAGCTTTTCCAAAATTTCATCGTACATTTTTGCATCCGTTTTTTGTGCTTATATAAAAATTTTAGACTGTAAAGATTACATTGCAAAATTTGGATTCAAGACAGATTACGGAACATATACAAGGATGACATATACTTAATACGAGGGCGGTAAATGTCTTTTGAAATACTTCAAAAATCGTGTGGTGCAATAAATTAACATTCTATGTGCTGACCTGTCTGACACATTCATTTTATCAATATTAACCCGCACCCAGCCCTCTCCCGCAGGAGAGGGTAATGTGTAGTCTTTAGAAATACTGTGTAATAAATTGCACTCTGCACAGCTATTTTGCTATTGCATACAAAACAGTTTCATGCATTGTCGGTCTGTGATGTCCCAGATAAAACTTGTAGCCGAGATTTAGTGAATTTAAATACAAAATTATTGAAAATATATGTTCAGGCAAATGGTAAACGCTGATTGCCATTTTGGGTCTGCATTTTTTAATAATTTTTTCCGCACCTTTTAAAGCTTCCAATTCTGCACCTTCTATATCCATTTTTATAAAATCAATTCTTTCTATAGCATTTTCTCGGGTATATTCATCTATAGATATCAGTTTACACACGGTAGTTCCACGTTCCTGAGCATAAAACATTGAAGAACCGCTTGTGTTATTTGAAATTTCAAGTGTGTCTTTGCACTTCCAAAGTCCGTAGTTGTTAAGTTTTATATTGTTTGTATTGTGTTTGCTAAAATATTCTTCAACAACTTTCCAGTTGTGCTCTTCGGGTTCAAATGCAAACAATGTTCCGTTTTCACCTATTAAATTTGCAAAATAAAGTGTTAACCCGAATTCATCAAAACTTGAACCAAGTCCTCCGTCAATAAAATTATCACCTTTTTCTATTTGAACGTTCGGATGAAAATACTGGGGATAGTCAGACTCTTTCAAGCAGCAGGATTCGCCCGTATAGAGTAATTTTAAACTTCTTAAAAATACATCTTTGCTTTGTTTATCTTCCAAAAGATTGTATGCTTTCATAATGTTGTCATAATTTTCTATTATAAACTTTTTTAAAGGAGGTTTTACAATGCAATAGTCAAAAGTTTTGTATGTGGAATAAACAGAAAATTTCTTTTTACAATCTCTTGCAAATTCCAGAAAATATGACTGAAATCTATAATTTAGTGTATCCGCACAAAAAGCTGCAAGGTTATTTTTTTTGATATTTTTTTTGTAATTATACCTGATATTACAAACTTTATATCCGCCGTAATAATAGGATGTAAAATCTCTGTCAGAATATACAAAAATTTTTTCTATATCATTTTTGTAGTAGAGTTTTATTGTTTTTATTGCATCATCTAAATCACATTCAAGACATACAATACAGACTTTACCCCCCCCCGCAAAACCCTTCTATAACAAGGCTTTAAGACTAATTTGAATTTTAAGATTGTTGTTTTGCTAAATAAATTTTTAGCTTTTTTTATTTCTTTTAAAAATGCCATTTTTTACGTCCTCTTATGCTTTACTTTTTTGAGTTTTTTTTATTTTAAATCCCAAAATTGTCAATACTTTAAATGTTTTGCCTCTTTCAGGTATTTTTCTTATAGAAAATATGTTTTCGATAAGTGTATTTTTCCTCGGATAAGTTCTGTTAAACAAAAGTTTTTTTACTTTTTTTATATCTTTTAGCTTTGCATAATAAAGCAGTGATTGGGCAGATTTATCAATTTCTGATAAATCAAATTCTTCGGCATATTGAATCAAAAGATTTATAAATTCCTTTTTATCTTCTTTTTTTACAAATTGTGCCCAAAAATATGACTCATCTTGAGTTGCAGAAATAATGTAATTAAGTTTATTTTTGTTTGCTATACTTTTTTGTTTAAAAAACTGCGCTATCAAAATATTTGTTTTAATTGAGTCAAAATAGTCTTTTGTTTTTAAAGCAAAGACTTCTCCCATAATACTTTGCCTTTGCATTAAATGGTTATACAGCTTTTTGTTTAGTCCAAAAGCCGTATCGGATACTAAAACATACTCTCTTATAAAAAGACAGTCATCGGATTTTAACCCATCGGGAAATCTTATAGAATATTTGTCGATTATTGATTTTTTAAATATTTTTTTCCATAAAAACGCATGAACTTTGCTTTGGATTTTTCCGCAACTATTCAAATTCAATACACCTGAAAAAGTTAAGTAGTGGTATTTTATGTCCATGCCGGATCTATTGTGGTCTTTATCCAATATGATATTGGTATCACATATAACAAAATCAACATTTTGTTTTTCAATTGTGTAAACCATTTGCTCAACCATGTCCGGTTCATACCAGTCATCTGCATCACAAAACATAATGTATTTGCCTGTAGAATTATCCAATCCCACATTCCTTGCCATTGCAGGGCCTTTATTTTCCTGATTAAAGACTTTTACTCTATTGTCTGTTTGTGCATATTTATTCAAAATTTCTAAAGAATTATCTTTTGACCCGTCGTTTATACACAGAATTTCTATGTTTTGATAAGTTTGATTTAGCAGTGCACAAACACTCCTGTCTAAAAATTTATCTGCATTGTAAACAGGCATGATAATGGAGACTCTTACATTATCTTGCATTACATTTATCCTTTCTTTTAATTTTAATTTTTATTCCGGCAATGTTTATGACTTTGTGACAGTCTTTGTTTGTTAAAGAAAAGATTTTTCTCAGTTGTTTTGATATTTGTTTTTTTAAGACATCAACTTTTTTTACCTGTATAATTTTATCTTGCGGATATCTGGATTTTATGGATATTCCTTTTAATGAATCCGGATTCTTAATGTAGTCTCTTATTGAGCGAGCTTTTACATTAAAAATTTCCAGCCCGTCAAATTCATATAAACATCCGGGATTTATAACAAGTTCCGAAAAATACTTTTGCGCATTTTTAGACTTGTAATTTCTTTTGCTCAAGATAATCCAATCTTGAGGGTTGTCTGTTTTTATGGTTTCAACTAGTTCATCTTCCGGTATAAAACTAAAAGATTTTGGATAAATATCCCTGTTTTCTTTGCTTGTTCTGATACTGTTGCCTTCTAAAATATAATCTTCTGGACCGACAAAGGTTTTGTAAGAACTTTTATTTTTTTGATAATCATCTTTTGTGTGTATTACATACAGACCTTTTTCCATTTTTGGAGAGCCTATTGCAATTAACTTTTCAGCCATGCCTTCACTTATGTCATCTCTGCCGTCACTTGACAGTCTTTTAGGTACATCAAGGCATCCCGAGCATAATTCGCACCAGTGCAGCTGATCTGCAAAATCTTTCGGTTCTCTTTTCCACCAGCCGGGTTCGACTTTCCAGCCTCCGGGCCCGTCAAATAACATGTCCAGTGCGCCTGCAACTTCGCAGAAAAATGCACCTTTAGGAGTAATTGTTGCTGACCATGTATTTTGTATCCAGCAATTATCTCTTTTTTGAATCCATTCTTCATCATCAATGCCTATGTCTTTTCGGGACATCAATAAAGCCTGATGCAGGCAAGTATTATTGTGGTCATTGCAGTTTTGTGCTTCAAAAGAATCATTTATTGTTTCAAAATGCTTGTAATAACTTTTATTTAAAGATGACCACAGGCCGGCTTTGCTATGATCAAAATCGGTAAAATGTTTTAAAATGTAATCCTGCATATCAGCAATAGGTTCTCTTGCATTTTTTACAGTACATTTGAGCCTTTTTGATTTTATGTAATCAGCAAATTTTTCAAACTCGGGATGCAAAGTAGGCTCCCCGCCGATTACTCCGACACATCCCTCATAGCCTTCAAGGGAATCAACTGCATTTTTAAAAGTCTCAAAATCCATAAAAAAAGTTTTTTTATGGTGTCCGCAAAATCTTGTACAATTTGAACATCTGTGTACACAAGCATTTGTTATGTCTATCTGTATAATTTTTTGGTCTTTAGGGCTAATCATTTATTGTCTCCTCTGTTTTATTTTCCTAATTTACCCAATGTTTTGGTCTGTTATTTTTTACCGATTCTATAAGCCTCAGGCACAGTTCCAGTTCTGCCTCCGTGCAATTTCTTAGTAAATGCAAAATTTTTGCTTCGGTTTTTCTCGGAGTATATTTTTGTATTGTTTTTATATTTTCAATATTAAGTTCAAGTATTGTAGACAGTTTTAAATACGTACTCAGTCTTGGGATATAGGTGCCGTTTTCGAGTTTTCCGACATGTCTTGTGCTGATACCGCACAGTTTTGCCAGTTCGGATTGTGTAAACCCCTTTAATTTTCGTTTTTCTTTTATCAAAAATCCCAAAGATTCATTAAGATTGTTTTTTGAGCCCATAAACTTATTCTTTAAATATTTCTACATCTAAACTGCGTAAATATTACGTAGTTTTTATGAAAAGTATATATTAAACAAAGTTTTATGTATATAAATTACGTACTTTTTTACAAAACTATATACTAATTACGCTTATTTGTTAAAAGAATATGGCTTAACATATTAAAAAGGTAATATATGAACAACAAAAAGCTTTTAGGACAAAGAATAAAAGAACTGCGCAAAAAAGCTAATCTTACGCAGGAAAAACTTGCAGAGCTAATAGATATAGAAACAGGTTCATTGAGCGGTATCGAAAGCGGCAGGCATTTTCCGTCGCTTCCAACTCTGGAAAAAATTGCCTGCAATCTTAATGTTGAGTTAAAGTCACTTTTTGAATTTAATCATCTTGTCAGTATAGACCTGATGAAAAAGAATATTGTAGAAAATATAGACAGGCTGGATTATAACGAAATTAAATTTATTTACAAATTTTTTGAGGATTTTAAATAGTAAAATTTTACCGTTTATTCTAAAAATCAATCATAACGCCATTTTTGTATATTTTATATAATTCTGTGCCAGATTTTATATATTCATAATATTTATTATATAAAGCAGCATATTGAGTATTTGAGAGCAGATGTTTCATTTTAAGTGCTTTTGAAGGACGGAAGAAGGAATCAGCACGAAGAAGTAAATTCCTTATGCATCCTCCATTTTATTCATATCTTACATAATAAATACTATCAATATAGAAAATTTTAGTTGTTTTTAGTGTAAACTGCTATTAAACTTTATACTGTAGCAAAAAAATCTTGTTTTATGTTTTATAATTAATAAGTGAAGTTACTAATGAGGTTTGTGAAATGTCTGATGAAATGAATATTGATGCTTATATCACGTCTCCTTATTCTTCTGATTTAAAAAAGCAAAGAGATGCTGCTTTTGAAAGTGCCAAAAATATCAGAAAAGTAACGGAAACACCTGAAGAATACCGAATCCGTATGGCTCAACAGGAGATGCAGCATCAAGAAGAGCTCAAGCATGAAAACACTGATGTAATCAAACAAAGGCTTGCTAATCTGGATGTTTCTAATATTGCCACAAAAAACAGAGCAGCAATAGAAGCTATGATAAGAGAAGCAGAATCTATAAAATTTTTTGCGCTATACAACAACTATGATATGAATTCTGTTGATTTCAGAAATCTTGATAAAGCCGTTAAAGCAGCACATTTGAGACTGCAAGGACTTAAAAAAGGTGAAAAATCGACGGATGTAGGGACAGGCATATTTGCAGATACATATACGAAATCGTCAAAAGGTGATGACTTGCTCGGGAAATTATTGGGCAATACTTCACAGAACACGGGTGGTTTTATAAATAATAAAGAGATATAAATTATTTTCAAGCTTTAATGGATAAGAATTCAATTAGATTAGGTTTTCTATTTAATTTCCGCGAGTTCTTTATCTATGATTTTGAACATAATATCCCTATTTGTAACATATTTATTATTTTTAAGTATTTTTTGCATATGTTTCAGGGTTTTTACAGCAGATTTTTTGTCTTTAAATTCTGAATACTGAATCTGTGAAACAGCAAGAGAATCAATAAAAATGTCTCTTACTGTAAATTCTGCTGTTTTTAAAAGGAAATAATCCCTAAGACCCTTTTGTGTCCCTATACAAGCCTGTAAAGAATTCTGTGCTTCTTTTGCATCCATTTCAAAGAGACATTTATCAACTATTTTTGATTTGTAAAATTTTAATAGACTTTCGTTTTCTTTTATTCTTACCTTCTGAATCTGCAGTGCTTCATCAAATTTTTTCTGAGAGGAAATTTGTAATACGTATGTCTGGCATTGCGGAGACACTACATTTTTGCAAACAGGAGCGAGGTCTTCTGCAGGATCAGTCAAAACAGTATGCCTAAACATAGCAGAACCCCATACTGCAGCAACAAAAATTATCAGATAAATCAATATTTTTTTCTTTGTCATAGTAAACTTTCTCTTTGTTACTTTCTAAATATAACATACTTCTAAACAAACAGGTAATAAAAAATACAAAACAGCAGTTTATAATTCAAACGTACAAAGAAAGGATGTGTTTATGACAGAAAAATTAGAGTTTTATAAATGCAATATTTGCGGAAATTTCGTGGAAATTGTGCTTGCAGGCCAAGGTGAACTTGTTTGCTGCGGACAACAGATGGAAAAAGTAAATGCAAAAACACAGGATGAAGAAATGAGAGGCGAAAAACATGTGCCTGCGGTCTCAAAAAACGGAGAAGAGCTTGAAGTCAGAGTCGGCTCTATTCCTCATCCTATGGAAGACGAACACTATATCCAATTTATAGAAGTAAATTCACCGGACAAACGTTATGTAAAGAGAAAATATTTGTTCCCTCATGAACAACCGGTATTGAAATACAAATGCCACTGCGATAAAGTAGAGGCAAGAGAATTATGTAATATCCACGGACTTTGGACTTCCGGTGAAACCGGTACCGGAAAATAAACCCCAAGATTCTAAAGGATACGGAAGGGAGTAAAAAATGATTTCAGAAAAAATGGCAGCAGCTTTTAACAAGCAGATTAAAGATGAAATGTATTCTTCAAACCTTTATCTTTCAATGGTTGCATACTTTGAAGAAATCGGTTTGAAAGGCTTTGCAAACTGGATGAGAGTGCAGGTTCAGGAAGAAACAGCTCATGCTATGGGACTTTTTGATTACCTTTTATCAAGAGACGGCAGAGTAATTGTAGATGCAATTGACAAACCTGCTTATGAATGGTCAAGTGCTCTTGATTGTTTTGAAGCTGTTTACAAACATGAACAGCTTGTTACTTCTCTAATTAACAATCTTATTGATGTTGCCGAACAGGAAAAAGACAGAGCTGCAGTATCATTCTTACAATGGTATTTAAAAGAACAGGTTGAAGAAGAAGCAAACTGCTCTGAAATCTGTGCAAAATTAAGACTTATTGGCGATGACAAACACGCATTGCTCTTAATTGACAGCGAACTTGCAACAAGAACTTTTGTCGCTCCGACAATAGCTTAATTATTACAAGTTGTAAAAAATATAAAAATTATTGTAAATCCGCAACTCTTGCAAGAGTTGTGGATTTATGATTATAAATAAGACAAATCAAATTTAAAAATCTTATTAACCTATATCCTGTTTAAAATCTTTTCCGCCGACAATTTTAAGATGTCTGTCATGTCCGTCGCCTATGCTGACAGATTCCAGATTATGCTGTTCTACAAGCTCGTGCTGCAATTTTCTTATATGTTGATTCTGCGGAGAAAGTTCAATATCTTCTCCTGTTTCAATTGCTTTTTGGATAGCTTCTTTTGCTTCATCAAGAGCTTCTTCCGTCTCGTCATGAAAAACAACCCTGTTATCATCTTTGAGCCCGAGAGCGTCTTTCAAGACTTTTTGAACCTGAGATGTAGAGTTTGAACGGACATAATATATAGGAAGTCTGTATTCATTTGCAATGCTCAGGATTTTATTTCCGCCTTTGGCAAAATTTTTGTGTGCAATTACTATATCCGCATCATCAATGTTTTTTGTAAGTTCGGCATTGAGATCCAGTCTTTCTATTGATTTTTCCATTATTGAGCGGCTTACAGCATATATATATATTTTTTTATAACCTTTTACTTCATTGACATATTGTTGCCTTGAAAAGCTGAAATTCATAGCATTATTCGCCGATGTAATCTTGCTGTCTAATTGTTTTATCTTTTCAACAAGGTTAGGTTCAGACGGCTGTGACATATCGACTTTTCTTATGACAGGTTTAATCGGCCAGCCTCTTAGTATACAATCAACAGCTTCTGCCGTATCAGGGTAAACAGCAAGGGTATTCCTGTCTATAATTTCTATAACTATATCAAAAGTCGGTTGTTTTTCTCTTTCAAGAACGGTTTTTTGACAAGCTCTTCTTTTTGCCTCATCATCACCAAGCGTAACAGACTGAATACCGCCGACAAGGTCCGATAAAACAGGGTTTTTAATTAGGTTTTCGAGCGAATTGCCGTGAGCCGTTGCAATAAGCATAACGCCTCGTTCTGCAATAGTTCTTGCTGCTTGTGCTTCAGCTTCTGTTCCGATTTCATCAACAACTATTACTTCCGGAGTATGGTTTTCTACAGCCTCTATCATGATGTCTTTTTGAAACTCGGGCTGAGTGACCTGCATCCTTCTTGCATGTCCTATTGCAGGATGCGGAGTATCTCCGTCGCCGGCAATTTCATTCGATGTATCAACAACAACTACACGTTTATGAAGCTCATCAGCAACAAGACGTGAGATTTCTCTTAATTTTGTTGTTTTTCCTACACCCGGACGTCCCAAAAACAGTATACTTTTATTCTGTACGACAAAATCCTTAATGCAAGCTATTGTCCCTGTAACGACTCTCCCTATTCTGCAGGTTAACCCCACAATTTTGCCCTGTCTGTTTCTTATGGCGCTTATTCTGTGAAGAGTCCCCGGTATCCCCGAACGATTATCCCTTGTAAATTCCTGAACCCGATCAGTTATATATTTTATGTCCTCATCCACAATATTATCTTCGCCGAGATAATCTATACTGCCGTTAGCATGCCTTATCTCAGGCTGTCGGCCCAAATCCAAGACCAATTCAATTACGTCGTCTAATGTTTCATGGCTGAGACATTTTGTAATCTTTGGCGGTAAAATTTCAATTAACCTATCCAGGTCACTGTGAAATTGTACTTTGTTCATATTATGTAATGCCCTTTCAATCGGCTGATACTTGTCTTTATGGTCTCCTTGATTATCTTTCTTTTTTTCGTACTTACATATACATTATAACATCTTTTTTAACAGAGGGCATTATACGAACGTACTACCTGTGTAGTAAATTTACATATCTTTATAAAAACATTCAGCTAAAAATCTATTTAACTTTGCTGTAGTCGGTATTTATTGCATCCAGCCCCTGCAGACGGGCTTTGGCTTCAACGGATGCCGGCATAATATTTATTGCATTTGTATAATGTTTTTTTGCTCTTTTTACATCGTCAAGTTTCTCATAACAAACACCGAGTTTTAAATTTGTCTTGTAATCATATCTGTAGCCGTGAGAATATGCCCAGTTGTAATAGTCAATGGCCTCTGAGTAATCTCCATCCAAAAAGAACACTTCACCTAAATAAAAACTTACTTTTGGATTTACCTCGTTAAAATTCAAAGCGACCATAAGATCATTTTTTGCATCTCTGATTCTGTTTTGATAAAGCGCAACTCTTGCTCTGCCAATAAGAGCATTGGGATTGGATAGGTCTACTCTTGAAGCCTGATAGTAAAAGTATTTTGCTGCATTCAGATACCTGTCTCCGTTTGATTTGTCCTGCAGCCTTTCGTAATAATCAAGGATTTTATCCCCCTTTACACAGTATTCATTAGACAGAGAAGCAAAACCTGTCTCTGCTGCATAAGATTTTAAAGGACAAAAAGTACAGCAGCAAGCAAGAACTATTATAAAAACAAATATTATTTTCTTCATAAAAAAATTAAACTTAATAATTCACAACATTATTATTATATCACTTATAAGATATGATATAAATAATATAGGGTATTACAGGAAAAGGGCGCTAAGTGGAGTCAAATATTTTTTATTTTTATTCTCTGTGTGTAATAATTCTCGGTTCTGCAGCGGGTATAATACTGGTACCAAGAATGTATATGGCTGTTATTTCATTGTTTTGTCTTATTTGCAGTTCAGGATTTTTGTATTTATCTCTAAATGCTAAATATATGGCACTGTTCCAGTTTATTCTTTGCGGAATTTTTTTATGCAGTTATATATTTATTCTGTTAAAAAAAATAAACAGGCTTAATCTGAAACTAAAACTTGTAAACCCGATAAAAATTATTGCTTCATCTTGCTGGATTTTATTGTTCGGTATTTTAACATGCCTGTTTTTTAATGAAGAGTTTAATAATTCGCTGTATTCAATTTTCAATTTTATAATTGAAAAATCATCCGACACAATCAATTTTATGGAACATATATTTCCCCTGCATCTGGTAATACTGCTTGTAATAGTAACATCAATTATTCTGCGTATTTTTCTTACAACGCAGACTGTGCCGCGTAATGAGGAGAAAAAATAATGGATTTTATGTTGAATATAGGTTTAATGCATTATCTTATATTATCTCTATTGTTGTTCCTTATTGGGCTGGCAGGTGTTTTAATTTCAAGAAATATGCTAAGAACCGTAATGTCTATGTTTATTATAACAATATCGGTAGTGTTGAACTTTATGGTATTCGGACATTATTGCGACAACACAATGGAAAATGCGAATATAATAAGTGTTTTTGTATTAACTATATCTGTTGTACAAACAATAATTGCACTCGTAATACTGTATAAAATTTATCAGGCGAATGAGTATTTGGATGCTGAAAAAATAAAAGACAAGGAGAACTAATGGACTTTTTTGTTGAAAATATGAATCTTATAATAATTTTGCCGCTTATTATGTGTGCAGTTATTGGCTTTAATGCGCTTATATCAAACAAAATAGAAAAAAACACACTTTTTGCAATGAGTATTGCCGTATCTTTTGCATGTTTGCTATTCTGTGCAGCAGCTTTTGATTATTCCTTAATAAAAAACCTCTCCTCCGTAGCTGATTTTCAATGGCTTACTTTGGATAAAATAAATTTTTATCTTGGAATATTCCTTGATAAAACATCGGTGTCTTTTGTGCTGTTGTCAGGTATACTTGGCTTTTTAATACAGAATATTGCATTTATAAAATTAAAAGAGCATAACGATTTTTCTCGTCTTTTATTTTATTTAAACCTTTTTACAATAGGTCTTAACGGAGTATTTCTCAGCTCCAATATATTTCAAACATATTTATTCTGTGAAATTACAGGCGTAGCAAGCTACCTTATGATTAACTTTGACTTTTCAAATAGAGATTTGTCTAAAGCCGGAATAAAATCATTTATTTTTAACCGGATAGGTGACCTTATGCTTTTATTTTGTGTTTTAACAATTATGTATTATGCGGTTATATATAATCAACTCTCAGGAGCAAATGCTCTTGCTTTTTCAAATATGAATAATATAGCTGCTTGTATAAATTCGCTTATGAGTACACCTGTATTTGTATTTTTCTGTTCTGTTTTACTCTTTGTAATACTTATGAAATTTATGCAGGCATTTATATATATAACGTTTGAGACAAAACCTGAAAGTGAACTGCCTAAGATAATTTTGTATCAAAACAGTCTTATTGCTTTAATAGGTGTATTTCTGCTTTTAAGACTGAACCCGTTCTTTTTTGAATTAAATACAAATCTAATCTGGACAATACCTGTACTTTTGATTCTTTTTGTAATACTTGGTATATTGAATAAAATTTTTATACCTCTGTGCAGATTTTTTGAATGGATAGAAAAATACATAATAGAAACTGTAATCAATTTTGTGGAACTTATAATAAGAGCTATGTCATATCTTTGCGGAAGATTACAGGGTGGAAATTTTCAGTCTTATCTGATTTATTCTCTGACAGGTCTTGTTTTAATTTTGATTTTCGTACTTATTTTCTATGAAATTCTTATAAAAGTTTAATTAGTTATAATGGAGCGGATAATATGAATTTTTTATCATTAATATGGCTGATATTAGCACCTGTTATTGCTGCACTGATTATAATGTTTCCATACTTTCCAAATCATCAGGTTAAAGTAAGACGCTTTGCAAAATGGTTTGCGAGTTTTCATTTTATATATGCACTGTTATTTCTTGCTTTTTTTGATCCAGGAATGTTTGGTATGTCGTATGAAAAAGAGCTGACATTTTTTGGAATATCCTGGCTAAAAAGCCTGGGGATAAGTGCAAAATTTGCAATAGACGGCATAGCTCTTTTAATGGTTGTATTGACGACTTTTATAGTATTAATCACGCTGTTTATGAGTAAAATGCACATACGTTCAAAACATAAGCTGTATTATTCAATGATATTTTTGCTGGAATCAGCGCTGCTGGGTATTTTTTGTGCAAAAGATATGTTCTTGTTTTTTGTATTCTGGGAATTATCTTTGATTCCTGTTTACTTTCTTGTCTCACAATGGGGCAATACAGAAGCGAGAAGGGCTGCAATAAAATTTACAATTGCATCTTTCACAGCAAATATGTTTTTATTCTTCGGTATGTTGATACTTTATTATTATAACTTTGCAGTCAGCAATGTACTGACTGCAAATATTGAATCACTAAATATGGATGAAAAAATTTATCCTCTGTGGTTTCAGATAACTGTATTCGTTAACTTTTTAATAGGATTTATTATAAGAATACCAGCTGTACCATGCCACAACTGGTATCCTGATATTCAAAGCAAAGCCGCAGCTCCTGTAAATATTATGCTTGCGGGAATACTTTTAAACACGGGCGTATATGGATTAATAAGATTTAATATGCAGGTTTTTCCTGAAATATTTAAGCTTTTTGCTCCGGTTCTTATGGCTTGGGGGATAGTAAATATCATTTATGCAGGATGTTTATCTATTGTCCAAAATGGTATCAAAAAGATGGTATCATACGCACAAATTGCCTCTGCAGGCTTTATAATGATAGGACTTGCAAGCCTTAATTCAACAGGTTTTAACGGTGCTGTGTTTATGGCTGCAGCCTGTGCAATAGTATACAGTGCACTTTTTGTCGTAATATCAAGTGTACAGTTCAGGACAAAAACAACATATATTACGTCTCTGGGCGGAATAGGACAGGTTATGCCCAAATGCATGTATCTTGCACTCATTATATGTTTCAGTGCAATAGGAATACCTTTTCTTATAATGTTTACACCAAAGCTAATGGTATTATCAGGTGCAATGCTCTCCAATCTGGATCAGCAATTAACGGTAAAAATTGCAGCTTTTATCGGGCTATGCTCAATTATAATTTCTGCAGGTTATATAATGTACTTTTTCTACAAAGTATTTTGTTCCGTTCTTCTTGATCAGTGGAAAAAGATAAAAGACCTTTCGCCTCAGGAGGTAAGCATTTTATCTGCGTTATGTCTTATAATAATTTATTTTGGTGTTTATCCGATGAGTATTATACAAATTTATCAATCTGTTTCGAGTATAATTTTAGATGTATTACAGGTCTAAAAATAAAGCCGGAGTCGTATAAATGTCTGAAATCGTTGCGGCATATATGCCAGAGTTTATAATAACCGTATTTATAATATTCAATCTGGTTGCTTCTTTATTTTTTAATACATATTTATATAAATTATCAAAATGGTTTACACTGCTCGGGATTGTGCTAGCTATTGCGTCAACATTCTATTTGCAGATTGAACCGGAAGCATTTGCGTTTCATAATACATTTTTAACCAATATATATACGGTATTTTTTAAGATTTTAATATTAATGGCAGGTTTCTTCCTTACTCTTTTATCAAGGAATATGATTAGAGAAAAAAGAGACAGAGCATTTGAATATTTCAGCGTATTTTTATCCGGAATATTATTTGCAATGTGCGCAGTAAGTGCAGTGGATTTTATCGGCTTGTTTGTCTCGCTCGAAGCTCTGGGATTAAGCTGTTATCTTCTGCTGTCACTAAACAAAAATCCAAACGCCAAACAGCTTACATTTGGATATCTGGTACAGAGTGCCGTTGTATCTTCTTTATTTTTGTTCGGACTTTCCGTAATATACGGCATGTGCGCAGAGTTCGGCTTTGATAAGATAAGTCTTTACCTTGTAAATGCAGCAGCAGTATCAAGCCAGCCGCAAATCCTTTTGACATTTTCGCTTATACTTATAATGTGCACAATGTTTTTTAAACTCGGGCTTGTGCCTTTTTCAAGCTGGCTTCCTGATACCTTTGAGGGCGCTAGTTATCCGATAGGCGCATATATGTCATCCATACCGGTATTGGCTTGTTTTGCTGTTCTATCAAGAATTTTAATGACGTTTTTGCATTATACATACACAATAAAAATTGTGCTGGCATTAATAGCTGTAATAACCATATTTTTAGGTTCATTGTCTTTAATCAGACAGGAAAACCTTAAAAGAATTATGGCGTATTCTATGAGTGTGCAATCGGGTATAATACTGCTCGGGTTATGCGTATTTTCCGTGTACAGCCTTTCAAGTGTATTGTTCTATTTGTTCTGTTATCTTTTTGCAAATACCGGTGCATGGGCAGCAATAATATTACTGTATAACTCTGCCAAACTGGAAAATTTGGATGAACTGAAAGGCGTAATATATCACAGACCGTATTATGTAATAGCATTTACCGTTATACTTATTGCACTTGCAGGTCTTGCTCCGACCTGCGGATTTGTTGCAAAAATGTATATTTTTTCAGCTGTCGCACGCTCAGGTTTTATATTCCTGCCGTTTTTGATTACAGCCCTATTGGCGTCAGTAATTTTAATATACGGATACTGGAGAATAATAAGAGCAATGTTCAGACGAATAGAGACAGATATAGTTATAGATACATCTGTTATTTCATCAAAGTTTATATTATACGCCTGTGCTGCAGCTACGGTTATTATATGTCTTTTTGCGGATAAGCTTATAAGATTCTGCCAGCTTGTTGCATATTACATGTGATTTAAGTTAAAACACACACGGCATAGATGTTCATGATTTAGTATAATTTGTCTGAGGCGGCCTCGCTTGTAGAAGTGGTCTACGGAGTGCGAGTGACGCCAAGTCTAGCATTTTGCGACTCTGCCGAAGAAACAATTAAGTATTGTTTCTGAGAGGTAGACCCCATGCACTTGTTGCCTGTGCCGGACTTGTTTTTAAAAACGGACTTGTTTATTGCACAGGTTCATCAAGTAGTCGGAGTCAGTTGACAATATGAAATATTGAGATATTGTTACAAATATGATGTATTACTTCTGGTAAAATTAAGAAATGGCAAAGTTAAAAACCAAATGGATATGTCAAAATTGTGGATATGAAACCGCTAAATATCTGGGTAAATGTCCTGATTGCGGACAATGGAATACGTTTGTTGAAGAAGTTGTTGAAACAAATTCCAATAATCAGAGCAAAGTTGTTTTGAATGATACAAAACCGTGCCTGATAGATGAGATTGAAGTTGATAAATCAATAAGATTTACAACCGGTATAGAAGAATTTGACCGTGTACTGGGCGGGGGGCTTGTACAGGGTTCTATAGTTTTACTCGCAGGCGACCCGGGTATCGGAAAATCAACAATACTTTTGCAAACAGGGAAATCTATCTGCAAAGACGGAAGAAAAGCACTTTATGTTTCCGCGGAAGAATCGGCCTCACAGGTAAAACTCAGAGCACAAAGGCTGGGTGTAAAATCAAATTCTTTGTATATATATTCACAAACAAATTTTGAAGCAATAAAACGCCAAATAGAAGAAATAAAACCGGAAATCCTTATTATAGACAGTATACAGGCTGTATACTCAGATGAGATAACAAGTTCTCCAGGCAGTGTTTCACAAATCAGAGAATGTACAAATATCCTTATGGATATAGCAAAAAATAAAAATATAACTGTAGTAGTCATAGGCCATGTTACAAAAGAAGGAAACATAGCAGGTCCAAAAGTGCTTGAGCACATGGTTGATACAGTTATTTATTTTGAAGGAGACAGGTACAAATCATACAGGCTTTTAAGATGTATGAAGAACCGTTTTGGTACAACAAACGAAGTCGGTGTTTTCAATATGTGTGATGACGGACTGCACGAAATTTCAAACCCCAGCGAAATGTTTTTGAATGAAAGAACAAAAAACAATACTCCGGGTAGTGTAGTGATTGCGACAAACGAAGGAACCCGCCCGCTTCTTATCGAGATACAGGCGCTTGTTGGAACGACGCCGTATCCGTCTCCCAGAAGGGTCTCTAACGGTATCGATTATAACAGACTTTTGCAGATTCTTGCTGTGCTTGAGAAAAGAATAGGTCTGAATTTGAGCAAACAGGATGTATATGTAAACGTTATAGGCGGGCTTGATATAGATGAGCCGGCAGCAGATTTGGGCGTAGCACTTGCAGTTGCAACCTGTGCAAGAGATGTCTGTGTCAGTCCGGATACTGTTATTGTCGGAGAAATAGGGTTGTCCGGAGAGATAAGGGCTGTCAACAATCTTGATAAAAGAATTAAAGAAGCCGAGAAACTGGGATTCAAAAATATAATAGTACCTGCATCAAACAAAATAAAACAAGACGAGTTTAAAAACATTAAAATAAAAGAAGCTGCAAGGCTGATTGATGCGATTACAGCCGGCGTAAGCAAGCAAAATAACTGATTTTCTTATAAAAATCATCTATTTACATGATTTGCATAATTTCATTAAATGTAGAATGTTAATATACCATCACGCGTATATTTATACGGACTTGGATATTTATTAGGGGAAATCGTTGGTAGCCAACAGAGATGAGTGAAGATTTAGAATACAGTTCTTATAATAAAATTAAGAGGCTTTCTGATGAAGAGCTGGAAGCTTTATGGATTGAATACCTTGCTGATAAATCAAAAAAATCCTTAAGAGATAAACTCATCGTTCAATATATATATCTCACAAGATATGTAATAGGCCGTATAAAAATGAATTTGCCTCAGACATTTTCAATAGAAGATATAACAAGTTACGGCGTAGAAGGTCTTATTGACGCCATAGAAAAATATACACCCGACAAAGGAGCAAGGTTTGAGACCTATGCTCTTATGCGTATAAGAGGAACCATTATAGATAAAATTCGTTCGCAGGATTGGGTTCCACGCTCTACAAGAAAAAAGATAAAAGAAATAAAACTGATGGCAGAAAAGCTCAAGCAGTCTCTTGGCAGAGCAGCTACCACTACAGAGCTTGCAGCTGCAATGAATATGGAAAAAGAAAAAGTGGAAGCTCTTCTGGCAGAAGAAATGCAGGTCGGTTCTATTTATGACAAAAAAGGCACATCCGAAGAGAGTGTAGAAATTATTGATACAATACAGGATGAAAATTCTAAAAATCCGCTTGAACAGCTTGTGGACAAGGATGTAAAAAAAGAATTGCAAATTGCACTAAAACGTTTGCCTGAACGAGAAAGAATGATAATGGTTCTTTATTATCATGAAAACATGACGCTCAAAGAAATAGGAGAAACAATTAATGTTTCAGAATCCAGAGTATGTCAGCTGCACGCACAGGCAATTATGAAGTTAAAAAATATATTGAGTTCAAACAGAACAGACAGACTAAAAAGAAGCATTGTATAAAACAATACTTCTTTTTGTATTTAGGTCTTTATAATCAGCTTCCTTTACGTTTATCAGTAGGTTCCTGTTTGCCGCCGCTTGAGCCGCCAGCACCGGAGCTTTTTGCTTCCTCTATATGCTTATCATAATTCAAATCGCCGTATTTTAAAACTAACGAAGCACACTCAGTACCCTTTTTACCTTTACCACAATCTATTTGATTCAAATTGACATCAGCACCGGCCGGTTTTAAACCGCCTTTCGTATTTACAAAAAAGAAAACATCTTGTCCTAGTGTATTTGGGGCTTTAGACCCGTTCACATCAACAACAAAAAGAATTATCGGAGCAGTTGTAATTACGCCAAACATTGATTTATTAACACTACTGTCAGGATTATAATCATATGAAACACTCATACCGTCTGCCAGCATAAAAGATACTGCTGGTGTACCATATCCGTTTTCAGATAAGTCAGCATATGAACTTTTATTTGCAGCAAAGTACTTACCATCACCAAAACACCCTTTATTTCCATTACATACCTTCATAACACTAAGATGAGGTAAAATGTATTCTTTGAAATCCTCATAAGAAGTACTGTCTTTCAAACCCCATTTTCTTGCAGGACCATTCATTTGTTCTGCAAGAGCAAGTGCATTTGATAGTGTAGAAAATGCCTTTTTACAGCTTGCTGCATAAGCTCTTTGATTTGCGTCTTCCTGTAATGAAGGAATTGTTAATGAAGCTATAACACCTATAATCATAAGTGTAATCAGAACTTCTGCAAGAGTAAAAGCAAATTTTTGTTTAATCATATTTCCACCTTTTTACTAATTTTTCTATTACAAACCCGCACTATCCATTATTAATTATAGTGAATTTTCATAGAGTTTTCTTTTATTATTACGAAATTTGTTGAATATCTAAATATTTTATCCAAGTAAAGCATATTTTTTGATTTTTATCAAGACAAAACTACCAAAAAGGAACTTATATACCAGATTCCACAGATATTATAAAAAGTCAGTTATCCTTGTATATGTTACATAATTTGGTAACAGATTTGTATATAGAAAATATTTTATTATGCAGCGGATTTTGCGCAGAGTGAAGGCAGATCCCGAAACTCGAAGAAACGCCGAAAAAGTGAGCGGACATTTTGTGAAAACAAAAATAAAGCGAACGGTTTGAAGGCGTAAAGTAATAATCCAAGAGCGGATTTGCCTTCTTTTGCCGTTGAGCTATTGCGAAACGTGCAAAATGGCGTCACGAAAAAACAATCATCAATTAAATTTCATATAGTCAACTGACTCCGACTACTTGTTGAACCTGTGCAATAAACAAGTTCGTTGTTTAACAATAAGTCCGGCACAGCCAACAAGCGAAATCTGACGGGGCTGACCGAATGAAATGAGGGA
>CASFNW010000029.1 GCA_949296245.1 uncultured bacterium | reverse complement strand
ATATACATATCCGGTTGGTAAGATTCTGAACACAACACTATCGTCAATGCGCATTTGAAGCTTCAGAATGACGGGCTTTTTATAGTATATGTGGAATTTGCTGTATAAATCCCGTTTTTCACATGAAAGAACTATTCAAAAACAAAGTTTAAAGGCTTCTTAAAAGTATATTCAAAAAGATCTTTTTTCTTTTCGGCCATTTTTAAGTTAGGCTTAAACCCCACAGTTTTCAGATAGAGATTAAAACATTCAGGCTGTTCTTCCGCTCTCATACGCAAAATAAGGTTTTTATGCGGCTTGTCCAGCCCGTCTGCAATCTTTAAAAAAGATGCAAGCTCTGCAACAAGAAGCTTTTTTTCAGCAGAAAGTTTAGCAAAGCATTCATGTTTATTCTCATCGGGGAGACTGCCTCTGTGATATCTTGCAATATTGGCAATAATTAGATTTTCTTCCTGATTAAAACCTTCTATACCTTCATTGATTATTATTTTCATCGCATGTTTATGATGAGATTTTTTCTCCACGCAATATCCTATATCATGCAGTTTTGCAGCGTGAGAAAGATAGTCCTTGGCTTCAGGTACAAAATTTTTAATCTTGCTAAAAGCCTCAAAAATCATCAAAGAATATCTTTCGACTTCCAGGGCATGATCTGTATCTTTGCAGTAATTTTTAAAGATTTTTGAATCACAGTCCGTTTTAATCATATTTTAAAAGCTTTTCTATTGTATCGAGTAAGTAGTCCTGATTAAAGTTGGATTTTTTGATAAATGCATCCACATCCGGCATTGATTTTGCAAGATTTTCAGTATCATAGGATGAAATAATAATAACAGGAATATTCTTAAATTTCTGGTGGTTTTTCAATTCCTTAACAAATGCATCTCCATCCATCTCAGGCATTTCCATATCAGATAGAATTAGATCAAAATCCTCTTTGTAAAGCACCTCAAAAGCTTCTTTCGGATTTTTTACCATTTCAAAACTATATCCCCAGTGTACAAGAATATTCTTTAATAGTTCTCTTGTTGTTATTGAATCATCAACTATCAGTATTTTAAAATCTTTGTTTGTTTTGGCATTAATCTGATGTTTGTATACAGGCATCAATGGTTTTTCAACAGGGGTATATGTAGACTTATATAACTCCGGCAGATTTAGTATAAGACATACTTCACCATTGGCCAGTGTTGTTATGCCGGAAATATTTTTTAGTTTCATTATAGGGGCTTCAAGTTTTTTCTGCAGAATATTTTGATCGCCAAGAATCTTGTCTACGATTATTCCCATAAGGCTGTTTTCTATTTCTATCAAAATTACTGTTTTCTTTTCTTCTTTTTGTACGGACTCTGATACGGGAAGTTTCATAAGTTCGCTTAGATAAAAAAGATTTACCGTTTTGTTATTTAAGACAATAGATTTTGTATCATTTCTCAAATAAATATCTGAATCCTGCACCCACATAACATTTTTTATTGCAGTCATAGGCATAGCAAAATACTGGTCAGAGGCTTGTACAATAAATGCTTTTAAAGTAGACATTGAAATAGGAAGTTCTATAGAAATTTTTGTTCCCTGATTAGGTACAGAGAACACTTTTACCGTACCGTTAAGTTGTGATATCTTTGTCTGTACAATATCAAGCCCCACCCCGCGTCCTGATATCTCCGTTACAACCTGTTCTGTTGAAAATCCCGGCCAGAAGATAATATTCATAATCTGTTCAGCGGAGAGGTATTCTGCTTCTTTTTGAGTAATCATTCCTTTTTCCAAGGCTCTGTTTACTATTTTTTTTAAATCGATACCACGGCCGTCATCGTGTACTTCTATAACAATTTTGTTTTGCATACTTCGTGCAATAAGATAGATTTTGCCTTTCGGTGATTTTCCGGCGGCAATACGCTCCTGAGGAGTTTCTATACCATGGTCTATAGAGTTTCTTATTATATGCATCAAAGGGGCTTTTATCTCTTCAATAACTTTTTTATCCGCACTGGTCTCGCTGCCGGAGATAAGAAGTTCGATTTCTTTTCCTGTATCCTTTGAGATGTCTCTTATCATTCTCGGGAACATGTGAAATATTGTAGCCAGAGGCAGTACACGAATATTTTTAATCATTTCTTCCAGCTGGTTTGTAATCAAATTCATCTTTGTATCTTCTTCATCAACAGACTTTTGAAGACTCAAAATTTTATTGTTTAATTTGATTATTTTTGAAGAATTTTCCTGAAAAATTGAAAATACCTGTTTTATAAAAACAGACAATGATGAATAATCTATCTTTGCATCGGAATTTAAATATTTTCTGTCATAATATTTTATAAAACTCTGTGATTTATGGTTAAAATTTCTCCATTCCGCAAGATCGGAAAGAATAGTTTCTAATTCAGAAATATTTTTTTTATGTTTAATTCTGCCTATAATCAGTTCACCCATCTGATTAACCAGCCGGTCGAGTTTTTTGGAATCAACTCTTAATGTCTTAATTGATGTTGTTTCAAAAGAGTTAAAAAAGTCCTGTGCCTTTTTAACAGGCAGAGAAGACTCATCCAGTGTTGCTGTGATATTAGATAAAGGGTTTACCGTTCTGTTGATATCAAGCATCTGTTTAATGATATCAAGCCTCTGCAGCACAAGAGATATATCTTCCTTTTCCTCTTTTGTATCAAGTGTCATCTGCTCTACTGACGCGAGGCTCTGTTTTAAAATAGAAATAATTTCTTTTTCCGGCAGAGTATTACTGTTTTTTACCAGTTCAAGTATTTCTTCAATCTTGTGCGAGATATCTGCAACTTCCTGTTTCTGGCTTATTTCTATAATAATATCCAATGCATCATGCAATGCCGGTATCTGTGTCAGATTGCTCTCCAATTTGGATAAACCGTCTTTTACAAACTCAATTTTGTCAACAAAGTTTTTTATTAAAGAATTTTGAGAATCAGGAACAGGCGGTATTTGTGTTTTTTGTTCCTCGGAATTTTTCACCGCATCAATTTTTTGAGCAACTTTTTCTTTTAAATCAAATTTATCCAGCCCTTCTTCCTGATAAATTTTGTTTAATGAGTGAACAACATTAATCAGCTTGTCATCAATATCATTTATTTCATCATCAGTCATAATATTAGAATTTAATATGACAAATGACATTTTTTCTTCGATATTTTTAAGCTCATTTTTTATATCGTAATATGTTGTAGGCTCGAATTTTTCATTAAGCTGTTTTATTATATCCTCGAATGTTTCCAGATAAGAAGAACCCTCTTCACCTTTCATATTTTTCAAAAGGAGATATGCCTCTGACAAAAGCGCATTTATTGTTACAAAAGTTTTTTCAAGTTCTGTTTCTTCATTTTTTTTGTCAGTCTGTTTGGGCAGCTGGTTAGTTTTTTCCGGTTCTTTGGGTACTTCTGGATTTTTTTGATATTTTTCAATAAGCTCATCTATAGAATCAATTTGTTTTTGAATGTTGTCTGTGTAGTATTCTCTTTTTAGTTTTACAGATTCCTGAATCAAATCCGAAAGCAAATCCGTTGCTTTATAAAGAGCATCTGAGATTTCTCTGTTAATTTCGATTTTGTTTTCTTTTGCAAGGCCTAAAACATCCTCGGTTTTGTGAGCAAGGCGCTGTATATTGTTAAAGCCGATCATCCTTGCCGCACCTTTTAGAGAGTGTGCATCTCTAAAAAGATATACAAGCAAATCTTTATTGTCAGGGGTATTTTCAAGCTGCAGAAGGTTGTTATTCATTTTCTGGATGATTTCTTCTGTTTCACCTCTGAAAATATTTAAAATTTCTTCAAACTCTTCCGGCAGAAAATCCATTTATGCTTTCACCATTTAAAATTATACGTTTTTTAAGTTGTTTATATTTTCAATATTTGAATTAACAAGGTTTAAAACTTCGCTTAAATCAGCAGCATTTTCCTTGATAGTCTTAATAATTTCAGAAGAAAGCTTTTCCTGATTTTCCGAATTAAAAGAAACACTCTCTATAAATTTCATAAGGCTGTCTAATGCTTCATTTAAAACTTTAAAGTTTTCATCAATATTACCGGCAAGTTTTACACCGGATTCAATTTCTTTGCTTCCTTCTTCGGTTGCCATAACGGTAGAATTTGTAGTGTGTTGAATATCATTAATCAATGAGGATATTTTTGTTGTTGCCTGTTTTGATTCATCAGCAAGTTTTCTAATTTCACCTGCTACAACAGCAAAACCCTTGCCGTGTTCTCCGGCTCTTGCTGCTTCTACTGCGGCATTCAGCGCAAGCATGTTTGTCTGCTCAGCGATATCTTCAACCAGACCTATAATTGAACCGATTTGTTGTATATATTCACTCAGTTCAAGGATTAATTCCGCAATGATTTGTATACGTTGTTTAAGAACAATCATTTTATCGATATTTGCCTGCACAGGTTTTTGTTCTATATCTGTATCTTTTAAAGATTGTGAAACCTTATAGAGCATTTCTTTGGAATTCTGTTTTATAGCAAAAGAAAGAGATTTGATTTTTTCCATTTCATTTGCTGCGGCATTAAATGCATTTTCATATTTTGTAAGAGCATTTTTTTCACTAAATGCAGCATCCAGTATTTGTGAAGCAGAATTAGCAGTTTTTTGAGATTTTTCCTTAATTTCCTTTCTTAATTCTCTCAACAACCACTCTCTTGTCAGAATATACTGACCGAGATATGCGATAAATAAAAGTGCAACACCTGCGATAACGGCAGGATACCAGGCATTTTCAAGAGAGACTGTAATAATTAATATCAATAAAACAACGAAAAAAATCACATCCAGTACAAATTTTATATCTGATTTTTTCTTGTAGTTTAATTCTCCGCTGCCGCTCATACTATAAAACCCTCATCAAACTTCTTGTTATTTTAGGCAAAAATGCAATATAATTATTTTATTACAAATTTACGTTTGCGACAAATGTTAAGCTGAATAAGAAGCTGATTGCAAAAAAGGAATTTTGACGTGGAATTTAGAAAACCTGTTATAACAATAGAAGACCCTGAAAACCTGCATCTGTGTTTCGAACTTGATGATAAAATATATGCACTTAATGCAAAAAACGTTCTGGAGGTAACTACACTTCCTTTAATAAACAAACCCCAAAAACTTCCCAATTTTATTGTCGGTATTTTAAATTACAATGACTTGTTTATAAACGTTATTGATATCAGAAAAGTATTTAATCTGCCTGAAAAAAACTTTGCCCTTTCCAATAAAGTTATTATTATAAAAGGTGAAGAATCACTGCTGGCAATAATAGTAGATGAAGTTACGGATTTTTTTACGGCAATGCCTGCACATATACAGCGGGTAATGGGAGAAAATTACTCGTCTGTTATTAAAAGCTTTTACAAAATTGACGAATCAATAATTAACATTGTTGATATACAAAGCCTTGAAGAAATAATAAAAAAAGCACAATTTGAAGAAAATACGACAAATTATACGGATTTATTCCCTCAGGATGAAGAATCCATATGCATAATGCAAAGAAGAAAAAATGAAATAGCCGAAATACCGGTTATGAATCTTGATACAGCAGTATACGGCAAAGACCAGTATATTGTCTTTCGGCTTGCAGATCATACATACTGTATCTACTCTTATTATGTAAGAGAATTAATAAATCTTAAAAATTTTGCTATTACAAAAATCCCTTACACACCTGATTTTATTATAGGGATTATAAACCTTAAAGGTAATTTTTATTCTTTGCTGGATTTGAAAAAATTTATCGGAATTGAAGAACATCCTGATATAAAAAACAATAAGGGCAATAAAGTTATTATAATCGAATCTACAGAGCTAAAACTTGCATTACTTGTCGATGATATTACAAATATAGTTAACATCTCACCAGAAAATATTGAGATTAAAAATGACAAACGTCTCGATAGTCTTTTTATTAAAGCAGAAGCATACATAGACAGAGAAATTTATAACATTTTGAATCTTGAAAAACTTATTAATGATGAAAGATTATACGTAGACAATTCTTCCGAATCTTCATACTAAAATAAAAAGCCGTCATCTTATAAAGAAGGCGGCCATAAAGTAAACAGTTTACGAGTGAGAGTGGAATATGCACAGTTTTATATTATGCAATTGATATAAAATCTTAAATTACCCGTGTGTATAAAATTTATTATTATTTGGGATATAATCTTTAAAGAGAGTTGAAGGAGCTTTAGAAACAATGATGTTTTTCATTTCACTTTTGATGGTTTTTATATCTTCTTATTTTATGGCCTGCGTTTTTTCACCGAAAGACGAAAACAATAAACCCAAAAGTGTTTATCCTTTCTTATATCTTCTTTTAATAATGTTTGCACAGGTTGTGCTTACGATGGAAATATTGTCTCTCTTCAGTGCAATAAAAGAAGCAAATGTACTCATAATTAACAGTTTATTTCTTATTGCAGGCAGTTTATTATGGTTTAAAAATAAAAAACCTTTATATGTTCCTAAAATCAAAGAATCTTTTACTCAAATTTTAAAAGGATTAAAAAGAGATAAAATCCTTATGATTATGGCATTTGGATTTGTATTCTTTATAATTACGGTAATCCTTCTTGATTTATTTTTACCGGTAAACGGAGCAGATGCTCTGACATATCATCTTAACAGGGCTTCTTACTGGATGTTTCAGGGGAATTTGAACCACTTTACGATTTCTGATGACAGAAACCTTGTTATGCCTATAAACTCTGAAATTCTTTATTTATGGAACATATTATTTTTCAAAAATGATATAGGATTGTATTTTATAGCGTTTATCGGGTATATCGGTGTTATTTTCTCAATCTATAATATACTGCAATACTTCGGATTTTCAGAACGCAGAAAATTATGGTCAATTTTTATACTTTCATCCTTTGCGTCTGTTATGGCGCAGGTATCAAGCCTTGAAACAGATGTGTTGATAGCCGGTATTATTCTTGCAAGTATAACTTTATTCTTATATGCATTAAAAGACAAAAGCCACAGCGTGATTTATTTTTCATCACTGGCTTATGCTCTTGCAATGGGTACAAAATCCCCTGCTGTAATAGCATTCCCCGGAGTGTTTCTGCTTCTTGCTTATTTTTCTTATAAAGATTTGAAAAAAGAATGCTACAAACCGCTTGTTTCTTTTCTTGCATTTCTATTTATAAATTTTATGATTTTTTCAAGCTACAATTATATCTTGAATTTTATTGATTACAGAAGCTTTCTCGGAAGCGAATCAGCAAGAGCAATCCATGGATTTACCGGCGGTTATAAGGCCTTTATTGCAAATTATATACGATACATTTTTATGATGTTTGACTTTTCCGGCTTCAAATACAGCGAATATGTAGGCGAACACATAATAAATGCCAAACTCGCTATTTTTAGTTTCCTTCATATTCCGGAAGACCTTGGCGTCTCAATGTCGGACAATAACATCATAAATAACAGATTTTTAAATGTAAAAGTAGGGACGGGTCTTCTGGGATTTCTCGTATTTTTACCGGCTGTTGTGACTTCTGTAATTCTCGGTTTTATCAGAAAGAACAGCAAAAAAATCACTGCTATGCAGGCTTTTGGCATTATGTTTTTTATAAATGTGGCTGCAATGTCATGTATTCTTGCTTATATGGTTTTCAGCATAAGATTTTTGACATTTCTCGTGCTTTTATCATGTCCTGTTCTTGCTCTGTCATACATAAGAAAAACAAATATCATTAAACTGCTTCTTTTGTTTTTTGTAATGTCATACTTTTTAATTATGAGCGTTAATCTTTCAGGCAGACAGCACGACCAAATTGCAAAACTTATATTAAAAACACCCACCATTCATGACGCAAGAGAAACTTTAAGGTGTGCTTTGTACACAGGTTATGAAGGGAAAAGACCGTTTTGTCATCTCAGAGATTACATAAAAACAGATCTTCCAAAGGGCTCTAAAATCGGAATTTTTGGCGATGCATCGGATGCTTCATACTTAACAAACATGTTGAATGCAAAGGGATACAGGATAATTACCCTTCTTCCTGAAAAGGCGCCTTCATATAATCTTGATGGTTATGATTATCTTATAACCACAAATAAAATATTAACCAGCACAGTACTTCTTACGGTTACAAAGGATACAGAAATAAAATATCTTATAGATAAATACGGAAGGGCATATTATCCTGATTATCATTCTTTCTCCTGTGTATATGAAGATGTTGATAAAGAATTTCATTACAAAGACAGAGACAGCATTATCATGGATTCAAGATGTTTTATAGATGTTCCGTTCTTTGAGGACAGAAATTATGAACTGATAAAAGCTTTTAACTTTGTATCGGAAATGAGAGAATACACAAGATATGTATCAGTTTATAAAAATAAAAAGAAAAGTTAGATTTTGGCGGACACGCCGTGGCTGAAAGCCCCAGTGTCCATGTGAACAAGGTAAACGAAATGGAAAATTTTTAGAATAAAAATTTGAAATGAAGTGCTTGACCTTGTGAACGCCAATAATTTAAGGCGGATTTTCGGACGGACGACACGACTGAAGGGAGTTAGTCCGGTGAGCGAGACACAAAATGAGCAAAAGCGATAGCGTAGCGAATGCCAGTGTTGAGCGGGAAGAAAATCCAAGAAGCGGATTTTGCGTAGAGTGAGGGCGAAGCCCGAAACTCGAAGTAACGCCGAAAAAGTGAGCGGATATTTTGTGAAAACAAAATAAAACGAACGGATTGAAGGCATGAAGCAATAATCCAAGACCAGAAATCAGTTAACAATATGAAATATTGACAGCAATTTTTGTCAAAAGTACAATCATAAAATAAAGGAAATAAGGTGAAAGTCCTTAGCTGAGCCGCAGCCGTACAGCCGGAATACTTTTAAAAGACCATTGCTTCGGGCATTAGGCATGGGACTATATTTTGTTAAAGATGGTATCCGTGTTTTTTGTCCGAGAGGAATTAAGAACAGGGATATTTTTTATAATGACAGCATCGCTTTCAAGAGCTTCTCACAACAAAATAGGAACATGCCCGCATGGACTGCCGATGGGAGCATGTCCGATTTGTAACGGCATGGGCGGCGGTGCAGGAAGTGTTAAAAAAAATAATAAACCAAGAGAAATGACATACAATGAGTGTCTTGCTGTATGGCAGATGATGAAGGCACAAAAAGCCGCTCACAAACAGACTATGCAGCTTTTTGCCGCACAGGATATGTCTGCTTATATGAACAAATTGCAAGAACAAATCAATGCAATGAAAATTGCAATACAAAATTCCGCCCTGCCCCGTCCCATTGCAAAAGCTTTTGTACTTCTTGCCGATTCAGTACTTTTGCCTGCGGCAAAAGCTCTTCAAAATATATCAAATACCGTTCAAAATATAGCCAACAGTGTTGTCAAAACCTTAAACGAAATTAAACAAAAAATTATTGATATTGCAGATAAATTAACTGCATTGTTTGGAGAGACAAAAGCAGCAATTCAAAAGAAAATTGAAGAAAAATTTAAAGATATTAAAAAGAAAATCTTCAATCTTTTCGGGCTGGCAACAGCAGACAATGAAGAAGACGAAGAAGCAAGAAGAATAGAAGAAGCAAAACAGTTGTTTGAACTGAATACCGCAAAAGAAGCATTGTTTGAACTACTGGAAAACCCCGAAAAAGAATCCCCGACAAAAGAAAGTGAAAAAGTATGAGCACCATAAATCCGTATCAAGATATAGAAACAAAAAGACAGTACAGAAACCATACACAAACCCAGAAAAAAAATATTTCTGAAATGAAAGAGGGTGTGGTTGTAAATTCTCTGATAAAAGACCAGAACTGTCCGAATATAGAGAATATGTATGACAGCCTTGTTATACCTGACAGAACTACAAAACCTGACAGCTTTGAAAAGATAAACACCTTGCACGGGCAAAAAAAAGAAAAATCGACACACAAATCACTGGTTCCTCTTTTGAGTGCAACAACTGCACTGTTTGGCATTCTTGCAGGTTCTATGATGCTGCTTTCAAGAGCTGCAAAGCACAAAGCAACGCTTCCTGACTGGCAGACACTTCCTGAGATTCCAAAAAATGTGGCAATAAATAATGAGCCTCATTTTGTCACATACCTTATGATAAGAGACCCTAATATGAGAAATGTTCTGGGTGCACTCGGCGTTTTTGTTTTAAGTGCAATAGGTCTTGCCGGCAAAAATTTTGTCGACGGTGTAAAAGAAATATGGGTAAGAAAAAAACAGGCTGATGTACAAAGAGACTTGCAGGAAAAACTTATCGAGGTAGAGACAAGAAGTTTTTCCGGAAAAATGCAGATTCTAAGAAACATGCTCTCAGAAAAAGCCAAGGAACTGGATACAATATTACATAAAGAAAATGTCGGCAATCAAAATACTACATTTAAAAAATTTATTTCTTTTAAACAAACAAAAGCAGATAACAGCAAAAATGAAAAAACAAACAAATTTTTAGGCTACACTGCAGTCGGGCTGACTTCAGCATTAATTACAGGTCTTGCTTTTATGGCATTTAAAAATGTACAGAAAACCGCCGGAATTTATGAAAAATACGCACAATCCATGGAAAACAAAATAAAAGAACTTATCGATAAACAGTCTGACTGGGATAGTGATTTGCTTGACAGAGTAAAGAAAATCTGTGTTTCAATGAACTTTTCAAAACAAAAAATTCAAAATATACTGAAAGATGCAAAAAATCTGCCGTCAAATTTTGTAGATGATGTTATAAAAGAAGCGGAAAAGGTTACGCAAGAAGGCGCAGAGGCAATAGCAGGCAAACCCGGAACAAAACCTTCACTCTATTCTCACACTGATGATGACAGAGCTCATCTTTATAATATGATTGTTAACTGGGAAAATCCGCTTCTTAAAATTCTTTTTGCAGGTTTGTCAACTGTAACAACCGTTGGATATATCGGAACTGCTGCTGTTGAAGGGATTAAAGAAGCACAGGTTATAAAAGAAAACGCAAAAACAGAGCTGGATTTGCAAAACAGGCTTGTTAACGTAGAGCTTAATAATTTTGAATCTAAAAAGCGCAGTGTTGTTGAACCTATGATTAATGAATTTAGAATACAGGCAATGAACGGCAAAGACAAAAATGAACTCAAAACCCGTGCGGAAAATATCCTTTACGAAATCAAAAACGGCCCGCCGTTTGTATACTCTTAAAATTTTTAAGGAAATATTATGTATACACAACCCGTTTCTATTATATTTAAACAGTTTCATACACAAAATTTTGTCAATAATAAACAAAATAACAGTGAACCCTGCGACCTTGTCGGCAATTTTTGCAAAACTTTTGTATTACCGGATGAAAAAACAAACCACGCCATATTTGATGAAAATCTTGCAGCAAAGATAGCTTCATACAAAGAAAAATCAATAAAACCTGTAATAGATATGTTAAATACAGCAAAAAAAGAGAGCGATATAACAGCAGGTTTGTTTTTGCTCAACCGTATCATAGATGCAGGTGCAAAGGGAGTAGAAAACACATACCCTGTAATATCAAAATTTAATTACAATGAATCACACAATATACAGGTTATGCTCTCCGGAATTTATCGAAAAACCCTTGTCCCTGACGCCTTCGGCCCATTGATGACTATGTTTTTAAAAAACTCCGAACACCCGAAACAAATTCCATTTGACCCTAATGAAGAGATAGGCGGGGCTATACTGGAATATTTAAGAAATAAATCAGCAGAACATAATTATTCAAAATAAATAAATTAATCGGCAAAAAATATTTTTCCCGTTTTTATAACAAAATATAAATTAAAAAGGGAATTTAATTATGATTAATAAAATAAACAATACGTCAGGCAATAATATTTCGTTTAAAAGAGTATTTACAACAACGAGTCTTGCAAACATAGATTTGCCAGACCTAAAAAGATTGGATGCCGCTATAGAGTTAATAAATAAATATTATCCGCAGAATGATGTGTTTCTGGGTGCGGATGAAACCGGTGAATTAGTTTATCAAATTCAACAGGCAGATCCTTATATAGAACTTTTTAATGCAGATGTATTGGCAAAAACAAAAATTGACCCTAAGGAGCTTTTAAGTGTACTTAAACTCTGCCGCTTATATAAAGATGTTCATAATAAAATATACAACATAAAAGAGCCGGCAGAACGATTCTCAACAATTCGTATTAACGAATTGTCTTCAGAGTATATAGCAATGGGTATAAAGTGTGCTTTAGATGAATTTAACAAAAAATATCCCCCCGAAAAGCCTAATTAATAAATATCAATATTAAAAAGCCCCTTTAGATTTAAAGGGGCTTTTTAAGTATTTATAAACTTTTATGTTTTTCGATAATCTGCTGTGCCAGAACATCTACTTTTGCGTAATCTTCGTCTCTTGGCTGACCTTTTATAACGACATAATCAAGCTTTTCCGGTTTGATTATTGTAAACATTTTTTCTATAGTACCTTCAAGGTTTCCGCCCCATCCGTATGAGCCGATTATAGAGTAGTATCTGAGTTTCGGTCTTAGCGCATTAACAAGATACGCTGCCGTAACAGCAGCAGGATGAGGACCTGCCAGCACCATTGAAGATCCCAGTACAACAGTAGCACAATCAACAAGCTCCATAGAAAGCTCTCCTTCATCACAATGGACAAGGTCAAACATTCTCACCATAATATCAGCTGCTTCCAGCTTCTCAGCCAGTCTGTCCACCATCATCTTTGTGCTTTCATACATAGAAACATAAGGGATAACAACCTTATTTTCTACTCTGTCAGATGTCCAATCAGTGTAAAGGTCAAGAATCCATTCGGGTTTGTCATAAACAGGGCCATGACTTGGCAGAATAATTTCCACATCCATTTCTTTTACTTTGTCTGTATATTTTTTAGCAAAGTTTCTAAACGGCATGATAATTTCTGCGTAATATCTTTTCGCCGCTTCAACAAGACAGTCGGTATAATCTGCAAAGAGTTCATGTTTTGTATAATGTGCACCTAAAAAGTCACATGTAAAGAGCATCTTATCTTCTTTTAAATAAGAAAACATAGTATCAGGCCAGTGAACAAAAGGTGCCAGGATAAACTGAAATGTTTTATCGCCTAAAGAAAGTTCATCACCGTCATTTATTACAATAAACTTGTCCTCCGGTACATGAAGCATATTCATTACATTTTCTTTTACTTTTGCATTTGTAACAACTTTTGCATCGGGAAACATCTCTAACAACATCGGAATACCGCCTGAGTGATCCTGTTCCGCGTGATTTGAGATAATATAATCAACCTTATTTATGTTGTTTTCCTGAAGTCTTTTTTTGTATTCTTCAAGTTTTTTAGGATAATCGGTATCAACAATCGCCGTTTTTTCGCTGCCTTTTACAAGATAAGAGTTGTATGTTGTACCTTGAGGAAGCGGAACAAGCTGGTCAAAAAGTTTTCTGTTAGCATCTTTTGAGCCGATATAATAAACATTGTTTTTTATAGGTCTGATTTTTAAATCCATAGTAGTTTTCTCCTTTTTTAATTGTAAAAGGGGATTCTACTGCCAAAAATCCTTTAATATCAATTATCCTGACTGTTACTGTTTTGCAAACTGGTCTTTACCCACTCCGCATACAGGACATATCCAGTCAGCAGGTAAATCTTCAAAAGCTGTGTTGTTATTTTCTGCTGGGTCATAAACATAACCGCATACTAAACAAACGTATTTGTCCATAATAAAAGCTCCTTGTATATTTACCTGAGCAGTATAAACTATTATCCGACAAAAAAGAATTGCCGTACAGGATACGTTAAAGTTTGTAAAAATATAAAAGCTAAACAATAATTATAAAAAAATTACCCGCAGTCAAAACGCAATAAAATTTTTAATAATTTTATTTTTGATTTATGATTTCTACAATGTTTACAGGTTTTTCAAAAGAAAAAATAAAAAGCTTTGTTAAAAAACATAATCTGCTTCAAGATTCAAGTCCGTTTATGGATAATGAACTTGAGCAGCTATATGATTTGGAAAAGGAGGATTGGAACAATGTTGTTAAAAGACAGCTGTTTTCTCCTTATATTTTTGAAAACTACTACAAGCTTTTAATTACTCCAAAGCAACGGATTGATACAATATATGTGCTTTCAAAACTGGAGGATCAATACTGGCAAAATATTTTTGACAGGTCTCTGTATTTTTTGATTGGTCTAAAAATTTTTTGGGCATCGGATCTTATGTTTCTTGCAAAACTCACTGATAGAGAGTTTGAAAGAGCTGATAAATTAGGTATATTTGATTATGACAATAAACTTATGAACGACTTGTCCTGCAAAGAGCTGTATCTTCTTGCAAAATATCCTGAACCATTATTAGAAGAATCCGTGAAAAGAAATATTTACAAATTTCCTGAAAAGTATAAAAAACTTCTTTTGGATAAAAGATTATTTCCATACTCATCAGACTTTAAAGAAGCATTTGATATGCGAAATGTAAGTTTGTGCAGACTTGAAAAATATAGTCTTAACATTAAAGACAAAATTCAATATTTAAAAGCAACACAGCCTTTTCTTCCGCAATCGGCGCTAAAACAACACAATGGATTCTGTATCAAAAAAATACAAAAGCTTTGCAACGGAAACAATATTTTCTTTTTTGCTCATGGAATTGCAGATAAGAAAAGTTTAAATAATTTTTTAAATATGGAACAAAATTCTGTTATAAGTGCCTCCTATGTAAATTTAAAAATGGGGAATATAAAACTTTTATATAAACAGGGTGTAATTTTAAATGTAGCAAACAATGATATTCATGCCGGTTATTACAAGGACATGCAAACTTTTGAACGGCTGGATATTGATACGCTTATTTTCAAATATTTATTTAATGAAGAAAATAAACTGTACAGAACTTATTTTTCTTCTCTTTTTAAAAATACATTTGGTTTTAATGATAGAGAGTATATGGATTTTTTAGAAAAATATAAAAATAAAAGCATTGAAGACATAGAAGATATAAGCATAAAAGATAAAATTTTAAAATATTTGGATTCAGTACCCGTAAAATTTTATGAAAAAGACCATAATCATAATGAAATTTTGATTACAAATCCAAAAATCAGTGCTTTATTTGCGTATGATACCTTGAATTTGGGTATTGCTGATTTTTTAATTGAATTTGCCCAAAAGCAAAACCTGCCAATCTATATATTGGATTAATTTAATTTTTGTAAAATTTTTCTAACTTAGTAACAAAAAAAATCCTTTTCATGTATTTTACCGATAAAGTCACTTTTAATTAAGATTTAGGAGAGAAAAGATGAAAATTCCGGGAATAGGTGTAGTAACATATAAAAAAAATCACGCAAATAATACAATAAACAATAATTTAAACAACCCTGCATTCAAAGGTCGCGTTGATACAGAAATGAGACACATACTTGTTGACCGCACAATAATATGCAATAAGGGGCATTCAGGTTACACAACATATTTTTATAATGAGCACAACGGTACAAAAACAGATGAATTATACAGAATGGTCAATATATACAGACCTTACAGCTGGGAACAGACAACACCGTATTCACCTTTAGGCACGCCAAATTTTACTACCTATAGTGCAATACAAGCCGAAACAATGATTAATCAAAGTGATAAATCATATAAAAATGCCAATGACTATGTTGAACCGCACGGTTTCTGGTGTGACCTGCCTGAAGTGAAAGCTGACAGACAAGCTCCTGATTATCTTGAAGAGGTACCATTCAGGCTGATACCTCCGCTTCGTTATGAAAACGGACGACCTGTTTACAAGACCGGCGAGGCTATTTACCAGCCAAATGAGTACAAAAAAGAATACCAGAATCTTCATACAAAAATTTGGCAGTGTGCAATAGGAGAAATAGGCAAACCCTTAAACAGGCTGGAGTCATTAGAAGATAAGTTATCAAAATTAGAAAAAATTAAAAGAAAAAATAATTTACAAAATAGGCAAAATACAAAAGGATTTGAACGATTCATAAATATTGCAGATGAAAGAATAAGCAGCTCCTGGAGCAGTAAAAACTCAAGCGCTTTTGCCAGCATAAAGAATTTTTTAACTGCTAAACAAAACGAAAACAGTGAAAAAAATTATAGATTATACAATACATTAGATGAAGAAATTAAAAAAATAAAACAGGAAATACAAGATATCAAAGGAGCTAAATCGCGCGGTCAGTATCTGGATTTAAGTACAAAAGAATTGTATGAAAACACTAATATCGCAGAAGCTATTAATAACATGCCGGATGACAATTATGGCCGTTCAAGAGAAATTTCATTACCAGACAGAACCGTTTCTGCATATGCTCTTAAAAAATTCTGTAATAAACAAATTGGAGCTCTTACAGATGAAGATGAAAAGATAATGCGTCAAAAACTTGATAAAATAATTTATCCGGAAAAAGCTGATAGTCTTGCAGAAAGCCTTACAAACAGAAAAGAATTTCAGGAAAATTATACTTCTGATACATTAATCCATTTTTTACCAAAAGTTGAAAAAAGATACTAAATTTGTCTAATCCGGTGAGCAGGTGCCGGCTGCGGTCAGCAGAATCAGACTGGCACGCCGTGTGAGGCATTTCCGAACCCAGTGCCATGTGAGAAAAAACCACGCATTTTCAGAACGTCAGAGTTCAAGACAGTGCATGGGGTCTACCTCTCAGAAACAATACTTAATTGTTTCTTCTGCAGAGTGTGTACACTCCTAGCTTGAGGCAAGAACTCTGTCGAGAATTGACTAAATGTCAATTCGAGATAGAGGTATGCTAAGTCAAAAGCAAAGCTTTTGCGTGCAGTATAAAGATTTACGAGTAAAGTAGGTCGGATTTACAAATCCGACCTACTTTACTTATTCTGACATTAGTCCGTACAGATTCTCACAGCGATTTATTTTGAATATTTCTGCAAATTTATTCTTGTTTTCCGGCAGATTCTGATGATTCTTCGGATTTTTCTGTCTGATGAACAGCTTCTTCAACATCAACAAAAGGAGTTTCTTTGTGCATTTTTATACGCGAAATCCTTCTGCCGTCTATTTCAAGAATAGTATAAGTAATATTTTTGTCTTCTATAACGTCATTCAATTCCGGCTCTCTTCCCAGAAGCCCGAATACATAACCGCCTATTGTCTGAAAGTCTTCATTTGGTATATCTAAGTCAAATCGTTCATTGATATCTTCGATATCCATTTTGCATGAAACATTCAACGTACAATCATCTATTCTGACAACCTCGGGAGTGTCAACCTTGTCAAATTCATCATATATTTCGCCTACGATTTCTTCCAGAATATCTTCTATTGTTACAATACCTGCAATACCGCCATGTTCATCCACAACAGCAGCAATCTGATTTTTTGATGATGTAAAATCACTTAATAAATCTGAAATAAACTTATTTTCCGGAACAATTAAAAGTTCTCTTGCCAGTGATTCTATAGAAAAACTCTCATCAATATTGTTGTTTTTTATAACTTTTAAAACATCTTTTGCATTAATAACCCCGATAATATTATCTACATTATCCCTGTATACAGGTATTCTTGTGTGTCCGGAGCTTATGATTAAATCCGCAAGAGTGTTTATGTTTTCCTCAACATTTACCATAAAGATTTCTGTTCTCGGCACCATGATTTCACGTACCACAGTGTTTGCAAAACCAAAGAAATTCTTGAGCATTTTTGCTTCATGGCTGTCAATTGTTTCTATTTTTTCGCCTTCTTCTATGATTTTGTAGAATTTTTCTTCCCAGTTGTCTTCGGCATCGTGTGCCTGCAGCTCTATTGTGATATGGGCAATATTTTTTATAACTTTTCTTATCTTGCGCTCCAGCATATCCGCAATATCATCAGCATCTTTCATCTGTGTTTCCGGATCGACTTCAATCGTCATGTTGATAATTACACCGGATGAGCCCAAATCAATGGTTTTTAATTCGACAACATCCGTAATACCATGGATAGTAGAAGCAACCTGTCTTATTTTTTCTTCCACATCCGGTTCTGCCGATTGTACGGTAAGACTGCTTACATTGTTTTTCAAAAGATAAATAGCAAGAAAAAATAATATAAGACCGATTATTATAGATGCAATAGCATCAGGCACATAAGCAATTTTTTCCGGCATGACAAATTTTGCCAGAGTAAGTGCAATAAATGCTATAACTACACCCGTAAACGCTGCAGTATCTTCATACCATACAAATTTTGTTGTAGGGCTTTTTACATGTCCTATATATTTTATGGAACGGAAAAATTCCTTTACTGGATTTTTTTCCTCAATACCGACTTCGTGCAAAACCGCTTTTGAAGCGCTTACTACTGCCCATGCTTCAAACATAATACTGCATATAAGCGCAATAGCTATTGCATTGTAATGTGTAAGCAAGTCCTGTGCGGAATGTCCGGTGATAAGCTTTTCAAACCCGTGATATAGAGCAACAAATGTACCTCCAAGCATCAGTATAGATGCAAACATCGCCCAGATATTAGCTTCCAGCCCGTAACCGAACGGGTGCGCATTATCAGCCGGTTTTGAGCCTCTTTTTATCCCGACAAGCAGACAAATACTATTGAATGAATCCACGCCCGAGTGGATGGCTTCTGCCAGCATTGCAGAACTTGATGAAAAGAAGAAGCAGATTAATTTTACAAGTGCTATACCCAGATTTGCAATCAAAGCCTTGATTACAGCCATGAATTTGGAATTATCCGCTTTTTCCTGATTTACTGTTTCAATAGATACAGAAACTTTTGTACTTTCGTTGTTATTAATATCTTCACCGGTTTTGACGTCTATATTATTACTGTCAGATGACATTTTCTATCCTTATTTTTTTAACAATATATATAATAACGGGAATTTATGCTATATGCAATAGTTTAAAAATTTGCTATATATTTAGATTTTCGAGATAATTGTTATAAATTGTAAAATATAAATTTGAAAAATAGCAAAAATCATTTTGTTTAGACTTAAGATTGTAGTGTGTTTAATTTATTTAGATAAGGGAGATTTATATGGACATCAACTCAATCAGTACACTGAATTTGCCAAAAGCAGGCAATCTGGTTGCTGCAACTCAGGCTAAAATGGCTGCTTCCGCTGCAGCAAAAGCATCAGCTCCTGCTGCACCGCAGACTCCTGCACAAACAGTATCACAACCGGTTCAAGCATCACAGTCCCAGACAGTAAATGCTGACACCAAGCAGGAAACAACTAAAAAAGCTGTAAAAAGTTTTAAAAAGGCTCTTCCTTACGTAGCAGGCGCAGTTGTACTGGCAGGTCTCGGGTATTATGCGCTGAGGGGTAAAAAGGTAAACAAAAAGACAGTAAAAGAGACTGTAGAAGAAGTTGCACAGGCAGGTAAAAAAGCAGCAGATGATGTAAAAGCCGCAGAAACCGAAGCTGCGAATGCTGCAAATAAAGCGGAATCAACTGCACAAAAGACTGCCGAAACTGCCGTCAAGACAGAAACAAAACCCGCTGAAAACGCAACACAAAAAGCAGAGGAAAAGGTCGCAGATAATGCTGTTCCAAAGGCAGAACAAAAACCTGAAAACGCAGCACAAAAAGTTGAAGAAAAAGCAGCAGCAAAAACAGAGGAAAAAGCTTCAGAAACTGCTGCAAAAGTTGAAAATAAAGCAGATGATGCAGTACAGAAAGCTGAAACCCAAACAGACTCCAAAGCTGCTGATAATGCAACAGAGCAAACTGCAGCAAAAACAGAAGAAAAACCCGCGGCTAATACTGCAAAAGATACACAAAAAGCAGCAGATGACATGACAAATGCCGAAACTAAACCAGCAGATGATGCAGCGCAAAAGGCTGAAACCAAAACTGAAGCAAAGGCAGAGGAAAAAGCTGCTGCAGAAACTGCCAAAACGGAAGTTAAACCCGCTGAAACTTCTCAGGGAAAAGCTGCAGAATCAATAAATCTTGATAATAAAGAAATTATTGAAAAAATTAATAAATACAAAGAAAAAGATAATGCGGAAATTAACAGAATTATCAATGATAACCTACAGGACGGACATGTCCTTTTTGATAAAATGAGAAAAGTTGCGAGTGACTTTACTGCAGATGCAGAAGGACGCGGAGCAGACAGATATCACAGAGCTGCTGATGTGCTTGAAAAATCATATATAAGAGAATTTATCAAATCAGACGGTAATTCACAATCCGGGCTTAACTCTTTGTTTGACAATATGATGGCAGATGAACAGTTATTATCAATTTACAAGTATCTTCCGCTTGAAGATACAGCCTGCAGACTCAATTTGCTGCGTAAAAATGAACTTGCAAACTGCAAAGCTGCTAACGAAATGTCTCTTAATGAATTCTTTGAAAAAGCTCTTGCAAAAGTTAAAGAACTTAAATCATAAAATTTATATCTAATCTAGTGTTGCAGTTGCCGCCGGCTCTCTTGTAATTCCTTCCCGCTCGTTGCTGCCGCTGACTACGCTTCGCTGCCGTCAGCTTCGCACTCGCTCACCGGGTTTCACCCGTCCGGAATTCCGCTCACCGCAGCCGGCACCTGCTCACTTTTGACTTCTTTTGCCTGAATCTTTGATTCAGTGCAAAATGTCTTCACGAACAGTGAACAAATGACACTCACCTACACTTAACTTTGTTAAGTTTCGGAGACAGGCTCACTACTGCTCACTTCGTTGCGCGTGTTCGCTTTGTCAAAAAATTCGTTCACGTCATTTCCCTCTCACAAAACAATTCACAGGATTG
>CASFNW010000028.1 GCA_949296245.1 uncultured bacterium | reverse complement strand
CGAACAAACAAGACTAAATGTCTTGTTTGAGAGAGGAAGCAGCGAAGCTGCGCAAGTCCCAATAAATTTGAAAATTGAATATAGTAAAAATATCGGGACGTAGCGCAGCTTGGTAGCGCACTACCTTGGGGTGGTAGGGGTCGCAGGTTCAAATCCTGTCGTTCCGATATTTTTTTGTGTTTACAAAAATTTTATGAACAGGATTACATCCTGTCACAACACGCCAAAGATTACACTAAAAGCGGATTTCATATTCTTTAATTTTTATACGGCACGCAAAAGTTTCTCTTTTGACTTAGCCTGCCTCTAAAAAAATGATACTTAATCATTTTTCGCCTTGGGGCTCAGAATGACGGTTATTGTGCCATTCTGAGGGTTAAATCCGAAGGATCTATTGTTTTTAATTTATGCTTGAAGAATACTCAATGGCTGTTAATAGCTTACTGATACTATTCTGTCCTTACGAAGTGCAAAGTGTCTGATTTCAAGACCGCCGGCGGCAACTGCGATAGTAGATTAGTTTCTCTTTTGGCAAGTAAAAGAAAGAATAGAAATTGAAGAATCTAAAGACACACGTCTGGCTAAAACAGAGTCTAACACATTTATCTCAAAAAGCCCTGTGTTTCACTATATATGTATGCACGTATGTCTGTGGTAGATGCGGCTTCTGCGCACAGCGTTTCAAAATCCAGATTTGAATAATAATTATCCAATTTTGCAGCAAGCTGCGGATATTGCGCTTTTAAAGTATTTATGTAGGATTGAGCTTCCGTCTTTGCCGTGTCTTCTGTAATTGTCGAAGATGGATTATTTGCAGGTTTTTGTTTATCTTGTTCGGGGAAAAGTTTTTCTTCCTCTGTTTTTTTATTTTGTTCTTCTTCTGATACAGCATTTGTATTGGTACTTTGTACTGACGATGTAGAAACTGAACTTACTGAATTAACCATTTCTTTCGACTCCTTTACTGTTAAATAAACCTTTATATTTATAATATTCCCTGTCACCATATCTTTAGACTGGCTCTTTTGAGTCAAATTGTTTTTGTAAATATACAAAATAATTTACAAAAACACACAATTTAAGATTAAAGAACAACTTTATAATATAATCGAATATAGACTATAAATATAAGGATTATTATGGACAATTTATTAACATCGAATAAAGCCTGGCAATACTGGCATATAGACAATGATTTAAAAAAAGTTTTTGAAGCATCTGCTAATGTTATACTCCCTGAAAAGCGCAGTGAATTAATTGACCTTTCAACAAACGGTGCCGGCAACCTTACATATGATGTGTGCTATAAAGTACCGGATAAAGGCAATATTGTGGAAGCAACAGTTGTAAGATGCAAAAACGGCATTGCTATAAATTATACAGACCCGTATATGAGAAGACGCGACCCTAACTGTATGGTTGTCAATAATATTGCAATGACTGACAAGACTACTTTTAAAGAACGTTTTAAAAAAGATTTTGCACCGCTCAGAGAGGAAACTCTTAACTGGCTTGCTACAAATGAGCTTATCCTTGTTCCGTTTATGGCGGGCGGTGCGGAATACGGGTATCCCGCTTTGATGGTTGCTCCTAAGAATGCAGCATTTTTTGCAGCAAGTATATATGACTTGCAGGGGATGATTCCTGTCGACAAATTAGAAAAAGACTTTGAACCAAGAGCAATAATTTACGTAGCTCCGCCTTTCAGACATTCTCATTTTGAGGGTAAACAGGTTGTTGTACACAATCAACAGGGCAAAGTCCACGAAGTTTTTTCTTACAACCTTTATCCAGGTCCGAGTGCCAAAAAAGGTGTATATGGAGTTCTGCTTGCTCTGGGATTGAAAGAAGATTTTGTAACGGTTCACGCTTCTACTGTTAACATAACCACACCTTATGACAATGATATAAGTATCCTCCACGAAGGTGCATCGGGCAGCGGAAAAAGTGAAATGCTTGAATATGCACATCGTGAAGAAGACGGGCGTCTGCTGCTGGGTCGTAATGTTGTTAACGGAGAAGAAAAATATCTTGCACTTCCTCAAGGATGTAAGCTCAAACCGGTTACAGACGATATGGCATTATGCCATCCCAGCTTTTTCAAGGATAACGGCAGACTCTGTGTTGCTGATGCAGAGAGCTCATGGTTTGTCAGAATTGACCACATAAAAAAATACGGCACAGACCCGAATCTGGAGTCAGTAACAACAAACCCTAAAGAACCGCTTATATTTTTTAATCTCGAAGCACATCCAGATGCTACATGCCTGATATGGGAGCATATTGAAGATGAACCGGGCAAAAGATGTCCGAATCCCAGAATTATTATTCCGAGAGAACAGATGAAAAATATACAGGACGGTCCGATTGAAATTGATTACAGAAGCTTTGGCTTGAGAACTCCGCCATGTACAAAAGAAAATCCTTCATACGGAATCTTTGGAATGCTTCACATACTTCCTCCTGCCCTTGCGTGGCTGTGGAGACTGGTAGCGCCCAGAGGATATGGCAACCCGAGTATTACAGGCGAAGGAAAAGAATCATTTAAACTTCAAAGCGAAGGTGTAGGTTCCTTCTGGCCTTTTGCTACAGGAAAAAGAGTAGACTTGGCAAATATCCTTCTTGAGCAGTTTATGAGAACAACAAAAACCAGAAACATTCTTATTCCTAACCAGCATATAGGAGCCTGGGAAGTTGGTTTTATGGGAGAATGGGTAATAAGAGAATATCTGGCAAGAAGAGGTCAGGCTTCGTTTAAAAAATTAAATCTAAAACCTGCACGTCATCCGTTAGGAGGCTACATACCCGAAAACATCCATATTGAAGGCACACCTATTTCAAAAAAATTCTTTGATGTTACAAAACAGCCTCAAATTGAAGAAGAAGGATATGATAAGGGTGCAAAAATGCTTGAAGATTTCTTTAAAGAAGAACTCAAACTGTACTTAAAATCAGACCTGCATCCTTTAGGAAAGGCAATAATACTTTGCTGTATGGATAACGGAACAGTTGAAGATTACGATAAACTGATTCCGGGGATATATTAATCATATTAGTGAAATTTAAAAATTATTTTTTGATGATTCCTGCTTTTTTTAATTTAAAATTGCAGGAATCATCATTTAAATCGATTTTATTGTCAAAATCGTTGTCCACTCCGTCGCTGCAGGAGTTAATTGAGTTATATGATTCTGCTCCCGGATTTTTATACAGCCATTTGTCCGGAATATCGTTATAAAAATACAGAAACTTTTCTTTAAACTTTGACGCAAGTTCTTTGTTTTTTATTATCAAAACATTTTCATCATTGTATTTTTCACCGCTCTTTGTATAATTCATAGAGCCGAGTACAACATACCTGCCGTCGATGATAATTGATTTCATATGCATTTTGCCTGCACGATTTTCTGTTTTTATTTTTATTCCGTTTTGTCTTAAAAACTTTACAGAGGAATACCTGGATGATGCAGATGTCGCATCAACAATCATCCGGACATCAACTCCTCTTTGTTTTGCCTTTATCAAGGCTTCATTAAAAGACCTGTGTGTAACAACAAACACCGGAATATAGACATAGCTGTCTGCTGAGTTTATCAGAGGTATTATGTTGTTTGTTATAATATTATCCTGCGGAGAAAAATAAACGGAGATTTCCGAGTTTGCAGCTGTATTTAAATTCTTTTCCGTAGGCTGTTTAAGCTGATGAAATTTCCCAGAATACATCTGTTCAAACTCTTTTTCAAAGACAGAAGCTACTGCTTTTGAGTTTATAAGCACTGCAGAGTTAGCATTAAAGCCCGACAAATCCGTATGAGAGATATTTGCAGAACCTGTCCAGACTTTTTGATTATCAAATATAAAAAATTTATTATGCATTATCGAATCTCTCATCTTTCTGCCGTCAGGCAAAACTGAACCGGCGGCAATAGAATCAGCTACGGCAGATGTAAGATATTTTTTAAGTTTCACAGAATCTTTGTATATGGTCGTGCCTTTGTTGTCCGTATCATAGACCCAGCGGATTTTGACACCTCTTTTTTGTGCATTTATTAATGCATTTATAACGTAGGGCTGTTTGTCAATGCCGTATATTGCAAAGTCAATAGCAGACTTTGCGTTATTAATTTCTCTGACAAGTGACATACAAGCAGTTGTTAAACATTTCTGTGAAGGATAAAAATACTTTGTATAGTCAGTAACATAAAATTCAATAGCAGAGTCCTTATATAATGGCGAATATGGTTCATAAACATCTCTCGGGTATTTGTTTTGGCTGATATTCTTTGTTTTATTATTATCTTTATTCTGTATACAAAGTTTGCATGGAACCGCTTTGTCAGGCAAATCAGAGAATTTAAGAATCTCAATTACAGGAGAATTAAGCGCATACTTGCAATCCAGTTTATGATATTTATTTGTATTTTTGTTATAGACAACAAGATTTAATTTCTTTGCCTTATTAATATTTTCCCTGACAAGTTTTTCGTTAACTGAAGTTAAAAAATAGCCTTTATTTTCAAGAAGCTTTTTATAATCAGAACCATCAGAGAGTGTTATTTTATGATTTTTATAAGTAACATATTTGTTCAACAACGTAGTCTGAGCATACTTGTTGCCAAGATAATTGAGTCTTGCTGTGTCTGTTTTAGAGAGTGAATCAGGTTCAATATCAATATCATCAAGGATAACAAGTTCGTCAGTATCAGCTGTAGTATTGTCATTAAAATCTATATAGAATTCATTTGATGAAATAACCTTTAATACTTTGTGAGAAACAGCTCTCTTATGGAAGCTGAGCACAATTATCAAAAAGATAATAATTAACAGGGATATTGTAATAAACTTTTTCATAACAAAATTATAATTTTATATTACATATATGTAAAATCTTTAAATAACAGGTAAACATACTTTAAGATTTTGGCAAGATAAAACAGATAGTTTAATATATAGAATATGAAAAAGAAAGTATACGCATACCTGCATACACACTGGGACAGAGAGTGGTACAGAGAGTTTGAAGAATTTCGAGTCAGACTCATTGAGGTTTTTGATGATGTCTTAGATAAGCTGGAATCAAACGAAATTCCGTCTTTTTATTTTGACGGACAGACTCTGGCTATCGAGGATTATTTTGAATTGCGTCCTGAAAAGAAAGATATTGTAAGAAAACTGATTAAAGAAAAACGCCTTTTTATCGGCCCTTTTTTCTGCTCAACAGACAGTTTTCTTGTAGATGCGGAAGCTCTTATAAAAAACCTGCAAACAGGAATAAAATATTCAAAAGAATACGGCTGCAATGATTTTATAGCATATCACGCAGATACTTTCGGGCACAGTGCTCATATACCCCAGATTATTAAGTACTTTGGCATTCCATATGCAATGTTCTGGAGAGGGCTCGGAGAACTTGAATCAGAATTTAAATTTAACGGGCTCGATTCTGTATATTTGATAGAAGGATATTTCCATGATTATTTCAGCATTGATGCTGATTATGAAAAAAAAGTACAAATGCTCAAAAGAACGCTTGATAGAATAGCAGAATATTCCTCAGATACAATTCTTTTACCCATAGGTGCTGATCATCTGGCAGTTGCAGATAATATACAAGAACAGATTAAAGAGGTGAATAAACGGCTTGAGGATTATGAACTCATTCTTGCCACACCTTTTGATTATTTGAAAAAAGTAAAAAATAATTTCAAAAAAAATATCAGAACGGAATTTAGAGACACTAAAAGAAATTTTATCCTTCCGGGTGTTTTATCCTCAAGAATTGATTTAAAACAGCAAAACAGCAAATATCAATGGCAGCTTGCCAGGGTCTATCAGCCTATGCAGGCGATAACCTCCTTTTTAAACCTCACAAAATCTTTTCAGCGCGAAATTGATTATGCATACAGGCTGCTCCTATTGAATCAGCCTCATGACAGTATTTATGGCTGCAGCATTGATAATGTGCATAAAGAAAATCAGACCAGATTTTTAAAACTAAAAGAAGTGCTGAATTCAGTTTCTAAAAGTATAGAAAGAGACTTGTTTTCCGACAACAAATTGTCTGTTATAAACCTTTCAAATTTCGATTTTTGCGGTGCGCTAAAAATTGTAACTGACAAAAAGCTTCCGGATTTTTATAATGCTCAGCTTATAAAAACAATCAAAGGCTTTCCTGACAGCAAAGTATACCCTGTAAATAAAATTCCTGTTACGGAGGATTATACAAATCTGTACGAGTATCTAATCGATATTAAAAATATTAAGTCACTTTCTTCAAAGCTGGTAGATAAAAGTGATATAAATACAAAAAGTTCTTTAAAAATTACAAGTAACTCTATAGAAAATGATTGCATAAAACTTTACGTAAACAGAGGAAAAATATTTGTTACAGATAAAAAAACAAATAAAACATACAAAGATTTTATCCAGTTCACAGACAGAGCAGATACTGGCGACAGCTACAACTTTGGTGCACTGAAAAATGACAAACCGATTCAAACAAAAATACTTAAGTCAAAAATTAAGGAAAAAGGCAACATAAGAAGCATACTGGAAATTCAATTTGAGATATTGATTCCTGAAAAGTCAACAGCTAATGGCCGCAGTGCAAAAAACAAACGGCATATAATAAAAACAGATATAATATTGGAAAATCAAAATGATTACGCAGAATTTATTATAAACTGGCAGAATAAATCAACAGACCACATACTGCAGGTTAAATTTAATATGGAATCACCTGTTGTAAAAACAGTTTCTGACGACCTTGCAGGATATATTACAAGAAAATTTGCGCCTGATTATGATATTTATAAACATATTCCGGCACCGAGAGGAATTGAGCTGAAACATAACACAGCTCCGATACAAAAATGCCTGTGGACACAGGGCTTTGGTATTATAACGGAAGGTCTGCAAGAGTACGAAATATACAAAAATGAACTTCGTTTAACATTACTAAGAGCAACAGGAATAATATCAAATCCGCATAATCCGACACGCGGCACTCCTGCCGGTCCGCCGCTGCCTACACCTGAGCTTCAAATGTTAAAAGAAAATACTGCAAGATTTGCAATATGTTTTTCAAAAGACATAAAACAAATGCAAAGCAATACAGAAAAATTCTACTGTTCAACATTGCTTTTACGGGCTGATTTAGCAAATTTAAAACTATTTGACTCAGGAAATAAAAATATTCTTTTGAGCACTGCAAAACTCGATAATAACAATAACATAACAGTCAGGTTTATAAATAAATCCGATAAACCGGAAGTTTTAAGATTTTCTACGCAGCTGCCTTATAAAGCTATTTATTTAACAGATGCGATGGAGGATAGAAAGCTGAATAAAATAAAAGAATTTGAACCGGTAAAAATCGATGCAAATTCTTTTATAACATTATTATTAAAATACAATTAAGAATGTTTTTTATCTGCTTCTTCAGCTCTTCTGAGATTAATTAAAAAATCGCACATTAAACCGGAAATAACTCCGCCGGCAAGACCCATCACAGCGTAAAAGGCAACAATTTTTTTGGAATAATATTTGAAAACTCAGCCATAGAAGTGCCCTTTGTTGCAATCTTCATAATTTTGGGATAAGCAAGATTTAAAGCAGCACCGGCTAGTCCTAAAGAGCCAAATACCTTTACACATTTATTGCTTTTTTCATACTCATTACTTTTTGAGTAAAAGCTTTTTTGCCAAAACTTACATTTGCGTTAGAAATAGATTTTATTACCATATATACCTCTCATTCTTTATTGGCATAAAAAGCTTAAAAGAAAAAATTTGCCACAAAAATAATAAAAAAATAAAATCGGGATGACAAGATTCGAACTTGCGACCCCCGCGACCCGAACACGGTGCGCTACCAAACTGCGCTACATCCCGATTATTGCTATTAAATTTTCATTTCAAGATGCAGTTTGGTTTAAATTATTATACGGCTCGCAGAAACTTCGTTTCTGACTTAGCCTCCCTCTATTCAAAATTGACATTTAGTCAATTTTTCAAAGAGTTCTTGGCTCGCAGAAACTTTGTTTCTGACTTAGCCTCCCTCCATCCGAAACGATACTTAATCGTTTCGTTCGGAGTCCTTGCTACATCCCGATTATTGCTATTAAATTTTCATTTCAATAACGATTTACTATATAATTTTATCATAAAATATTGATTTACAAGAGGTAAACTATGAAAAGATGCAAATGGGTAAATGAAAAATCAGAAATTTATATTAAATATCACGATGAAGAATGGGGCGTACCCAAGTACAATGACAGAGATTTATTTGAATTACTTATCTTAGAATCGTTTCAGGCAGGATTGTCATGGTTGACTGTACTAAAAAAACGAGAAGCCTTCAGAATGGCTTATGACCATTTTGATGTAAATAAAGTTTCACAATATTCAGATAATAAAATAGCAGAACTTTTAAACAACCCCAATATAATAAGAAGCAAAAGCAAAATACTTGCTTCTATTAACAATGCAAATATTTTTATACAAATCCAAAAGGAATTCGGTTCTTTTTCCAATTATATCTGGAGTTTTACAGACGGTAAAATTATAAAAAATACAACAGACAATCTGCCTGTAAGCACGGCGTTATCTGATAAAATTTCAAAGGATTTAAAAAAAAGAGGAATGAAGTATACAGGTACTGTAATAATTTATTCCTATCTGCAGGCTATCGGTGTAGTTAATGACCATGAAAAAGGCTGTTTTAAATATTAACACAAAACAATTCACAGGATTGTTTTGCTCGGCAGAGTTTCATAGTCACTCCGAAGTAAACATCCTATACCTTGTTACAAAAATATTTTTTTTAAATAATAAATATTATTAATACATATATATTTTTTTTGTTTCTACTTTTATTATCCATATCAAAAAGAAATAATAAATTTGGTACAGAAATATGTAACATATGCAAGTATGACGCAATTTTAAAAATTTAGAGTGAAATTTGCTATATAAATACCCAAGCCGGTTAAATTTTATTTTAACCGGCTTGGGTATTCTGTTAAACTAAAATTAGCATATTGTATTTTCTGCTTTTCTAAGAGTAATACCTCTTTTTGATTCACGAATGAATTGAACAAATTTTTTAACATATTCATCCTGAGGAACTTCTTGTTCAATTACGTCGCAGGCTTTTGAAATAAGATATTTTTCAGATTTCAAAATTTTAAGTGCTTCTTTCAAATGGTCACGCACCTCGGGCGCAATACCTCTTCTTTTTAAGCCTATTGCATTAATTCCGTGAGGTATCGGCGGTCTGCCTTCGCCTTTTACATAAGGAAGACAATCCATTCTTGCAGCAGAAAAACCGCTTATAATACACATTTCGCCGATTCTTACATTCTGGTGGAACACACTCATTCCGCCTAAAAATGCACCTTTGCCTACATGGCAGTGACCGCCTAATGTAGCAAGGTTTGCCATAATAACCTCGTCTTCAAGAACACAGTTATGCGCAACATGTGTAGAGGTCATAAGCATGCATCTGTCGCCTACAATGGTTGCATCGCCTTCTGTGGCAGCTCTGTTTACAGTCGCATATTCTTTTATAATACAGTTTTTACCGATAATGGATTTTGTAGGTTCATTTTTGTAGCCCAAATCCTGAGGCGCTGTACCGATACTTGCAAACGGAGATATTATTGTACCGTCTCCGATTTCACAGTATTCAAGGTATGCATTAGGCATAATGGTTACATTATCGCCTATTTTTACGCCGCTGCCTATAATCGCATTGGCTCCGATTGTAACATTCTGTCCGATAACTGCATCGTCTGCAATTATCGCTCTTTTATCTATCATTTGTTTTTCTCCTATACAACAGAAAAAATCATATCGGCAGACATTGCAAGCTGTCCGTCTACCATAGCTTTGCCCTGAGCTTTAATAATAGGCCCCTTAACTTTAACAAGTTCTACTTCCATATCAAGTCTGTCACCGGGACGTACAATTCTTTTAAATCTGCAGTTATCAATACCTGCATATACAACCAATTTGCCTTTGTATTCATCCATAGTCATAAGTATTCCGGCTCCAAGCTGTGCAAGTGCTTCTGCCTGCAATACACCCGGCATTATTGGATTACCCGGGAAATGTCCCTGAAAGAACGGTTCATTAAAAGTAAGATTTTTGTATCCTTTTGAGTATTTACCGGGCACGCACTCTGTTATTCTGTCTACAAGTAAGAAAGGATAACGATGCGGTATCATGCTCATAATTTCCATTACATCAAACTTTAATGTTTGTTCTGCAGTATTTTGTTCAGTCATTTATAACTCCTCTTCAAATCTGTTGCTAATTTTCTTTTTTAATCTTATCTTTTAGCAGTTTTGCTGTTTTAACATGCACAGCATGTCCTGCTTCTTTAACTATAATTTCAGCTTTTAAATCAAGCGGATTAAAGCCCGTCAAATAGAAATCGCCTATTAAGTCAAGAATCTTGTGTTTTACGGGCTCAAAAGCACTTTTTAATTCAGTCGTATAACCAGTTTCTGTCATACCGACTGTGTTTTCTAAACTTACACCTCTGGCATAGCCGGCAGCCTGCAGCATTTCTAACTCTTTTAAATATCCAAAAGTTCTTGCTTCTATAATTTCATTTATTTTATCTTTTTCTAAAGACACCCATCTATGGTTGAGCTCAGGATGATTAAAATTAACTGAATAAGTAACTTTAAACTCGTCGGAAGGAACAACTATAAGATGAGTTTTTCCGTTAAAATATGAAACAGGCTCATCTAAAACATATGATTCATTAGCTGTATTTCCCGCTTCTTTAAAAATTTCTACCCATTCAGCCGAACCGCCGCCTAAAATGGGCATTTCGAAATGTGTTAAATACACATCTATGGCTTCAATATGGCATATTGCACATGCTGCCATAAAGTGTTCAATAAGCATTACTTTTATATTTTCATTACCGATTACAGTGCAATGCTCCGTAGAAACAACATTGTCAACAGAAGCCTCGATTACATTGTCTCCGAGATGAAAACGAATACCTTTTTGGTCCGACGGTACAAGTCTGGCTGTTGATTCAATACCTGTCATCAGTCCTTTTGAGGTAACGCTTGTTTCTTTTAAAATTGTATTAACAGCTGTTGCATTCATTATTTTTCTCCCTGCTCAAATGATTCAAGAAGATGTTCATATTTTTTGAATTTTGCAACAGCTTCTTCTGCTGATTTAAGCATTTTTAACTGTTTTATGAAATCTTTTCTGGGAACAGCAGGTGCACCGATGATAATAGATTTTTCAGGGAAAGATTTAGTAACACCGGCTTTTGCCATAATAATGGAATCAGAACCTATTTCAAGGTGATCCGCAAGACCTGCCTGACCGGCAATAACAACTCTGTCACCGATTTTACAGCTTCCGGCAAGACCAACCTGGGAAACTAGCATACAAGCTCCGCCGACTTTGCAGTTGTGGCCGATTTGTACGAGGTTGTCTATTTTTGTCTGCGGTCCTATAAAGGTATTTTCTATAGTGCCTCTGTCAATACAGGTGTTTGCACCTATTTCCACATCGTCAGAAATAACTACACCGCCGATTGAAGGGATTTTATAAACTTTTTGTTTTGTATTAGCTTCTTTTACAGCACCCTCTTTTCTGGCCTGCTCTATAACATCAGGATTTTCCGTAACAAAGCTGAAGCCGTCAGCCCCTATACTTACACCGTGCTGGAGAATAACCCTGTTGCCTATCTGAGAACAATCACCGATATTTACACCGGGATGGAAAAGACAATTTTCACCGACTGTACAATTTTTGCCTATATATATATTTGCAAGAAGTTTTGTATTATTACCGATAACGGTATTTCTCGAAATCACAACATTAGGCCCGATTGATACATTTTCACCGATTTTTGCATCAGGGTGAATAACTGCACTCGGATGAATTCCGATTGGTGCATCCGGTGCATCATAAAAGAGATGAAGCAATTTCATCATTGCAAGTCTTGGTCTTTCTACCTCAATTGTGGAAATATGCTCAAAATTTACACCTAACGGGACAAGAGCTGCTTTTGCATTAGTCTTTGCCAGATTTTCAATTTCTTCTTCAGACAAAGCCAGTGCAAGAGAATTTTCGTCAGAAAGCAACGGTGGTCTCAATTTATCTATTGATACATCCGAAACCTTTGTAAGAATGCCGCCTACTATCTCTGAAATTTCCTCTACTCTGTATGTTCTCATCTTAATACTCACTCCTTAACTGTATTGTCATATTCTAATACTATCACAGCCAAATTACAAAAATATTTATAAAATTTTAATATAACCGTTATTGTAAACAATTTGTAACAAAATAAGAGTATATACGCAATTTTTAAAAAGTATATACCTTTATATATATAAGAGATATATTTAAAGGAGACACAAGATGGCAATAAATCCGGCAGGAGATGCTCAAAATAACAGAGGCGGCAACGGTCAATTCAGACCGCTTTTAAAAAAAGCACAGCAAGAAAACAGACTGCAGGCCAATCTTGCTATCCTTGATAAAAAAGATATCAGAATGAGATTCAAAAACTCGCGTGATCCGCTTTATATAGCATTTGATTATATTGATAAAAGACCTGTTCAGGAACTTGCCAAAGAATTTATAAAAGATTCATTATTTGATATAGTAAACTTCATTGCAGGCGGCAAATAATAAAAAGCTCTTAATTAAATTAAGAGCTTTTTTGTATGATATTTTTATCAAACTTTTATACAGTTAAATTATACGATTAACTAATGTTAAAGATTAGTCATAATAATCATTTATTGTAAAATATTAGTATGCTGAAAAAAGTACTACTTATATTTTTTATATTTATAATAAATCTGTTCAGCCTTGCAAATGCCGAAGAAATACTCAAAATTAGCTCGATTAATTTTGACAATTCAGACAATCTTATTTTCTTAAATTCGGTATCAAAGGTTATGTATATAAATGTTAAATCAATGAAATTAACCAACCCTGACAGGATTTCATTTGATATAGACAATGCTATTTTAACATTCCCGAACTCCAGCTGGTCATTTAAAAACAGTGTTATAAAACAGGTAAAACTTTCACAATTTACAACCAATCCTAATGTTGTGAGGATGGTAATAACTTACAATAAGAACTTTAATGTAAACAAACTGAAATTGTACAGGATAGATAACAATCTTGTATTTGTATATGATAAAAAGCTTTTTCCTCAGAATAATCTGCGCTCAATTTACAATGATGAAAAGTCTGACGTAAATTATTATGAATACACACAAATAACAGAGGATGAAAAACAAGCTGTTTTGGCTCAATCTTCTAATCAGGTAAAATCACCAGAAGCTATAGAAGTGCAAAAAGCTTTTAATTCAAAAGGCCAGCTAGTAAGGCAGCAGCCCAAAATCGACACTACAGGCAAAAAGTCCGAAATATTAAAGTCCAATTTTCATGTAAACAGGATAGATATAAAACGAGGGAATGCACTGATAAGAGGTATCGGTTCGATTTCTGTAGAAAGCCCTTTTATTGTAAAAGGCCCGACCAGGTACGTATTTGATATGCCAAATACCTATGTCTCACCGGAAATACGAAACAAAGAATATGTTCTTTCAGAAAAAGAGACTATAAAAATCGGACAATTTGAACCGACAAAGGCACGAGTTGTTGTGACAACAGAGGATGCTGAAAAGTTTCGTCCGATTTATTCATATGATTCTCAGAGTATATTTTTAGCACATGATGACCGTATACTCGGGATGAAACTTTTTGACAAAACCTCTGCAATATACACTTATTCGGCAAAAAAAATTGATGACACGAAAGATGTTTTACAGTTTATTTTTACAGAACCTGTTGTGCATTCTGTTAAAAAGTTCGATGACAAGGTAGAAATAAACCTGTATAACTCATCAGGATTTAACCATGATGCATACAAAAAAGGTCTTAACTCTGAAGTTCTGTCAAAACTGAGAACAGAACAACTAAAACCGTCAGGCATTAAAGTTATTATACCTATAAAAAGCACAACACAGCTTAATTATCAGGAAAGTTTTGATAATAAGCAGTTAAAACTGACTATTTTTACGCCAAAAGAAGAAGAAATTAAACAATCCAAGCCGACACCTGCAGTTATTACAAGAAACCCGAATGTAAGAACAATTGTCATTGATGCAGGCCACGGCGGTACGGATGTGGGTGCAACTAGAGAAGGATATTACGAAAAAGATATAACTCTTGATATAGCGGAAAGACTGGAAAAAATACTTAAGAAAAAAGGCTTTAATGTTCTGATGACAAGAGACAAAGATATATATGTCTCATTAGAGGATCGTGTACAATATACGGAGGATAATAAAGGCGACCTTTTTGTAAGTATACATGTAAACTCCAGTGTTACACCTGAAGGCAACGGGCTTGAGACACATTATTATACACCGCAGTCTTATGACTTTGCACAAATTGTACACAAAGAGTTTGTTTCGGCAATTGATTCGAAAGACAGAGGATTGTTTAAGTCTAAATTTTATGTTATTAATCATACTACCTGCCCGTCAATTCTTGTAGAAACGGGATTTATATCAAACCCCGAGGAGAGAAAAGAACTTTTGACATCATCAAGAAAGCAGAAAACGGCCGAGGCAATTGCAAAAGGAATACTGAAATATCTGGGTAAAGATTGAAATGGAAGATTTTGATAAAGCTATAGGTGTAATGGATTCAGGAGTAGGAGGGCTAACTGTACTAAAAGAACTGTACGGATTGTGCCCCGATGAAAATTTTCTGTATTTCGGTGATACAAAAAATCTTCCTTACGGGGAAAAAACAAAAGAAGAACTTATAGAAATTGTTAAAGAAATATTCGATTTCTTTGAGAATAAAAATGTAAAAGCTGTTGTTCTTGCCTGCAATACTACTTCAGCTACAGCTTATGATGAATTAAAAGATAAATACAGTTTTAAAATTTATCCTTTAATCCAGATTGTTTCAAAATGTGTTGCTAAAAACTCCACTCTTGCCCGAATAGGCGTTATGGCTACACAGGCAACAATAAATTCACACAAATATAAAACAGAGCTGCAAAAAAATAATCCGGATATTCTTGTATATGAGCAGGCATGCCCTCTGTGGGTTCCGATTGTAGAAAAACAACTTACAGATTACGATGAAAAAACAGCAATAAAAGGATATCTGGATAAGGTTTTAGAGTTTAATCCTCAGAAAATTATACTCGGATGTACTCACTATCCTTATCTTTTAGACAAAATATCCAAATATGCGCCAAAAGATTTGTTTATAAATCCGGCAAAATTATTTGCGCAATATATAAAAGAAGACATGAATAAAAATAATATGCAAAGCCGTAAAAAATGCGGCTGTATAACTTATTTTGCCAGCAGTGAACCGGAAAACTTTAAAAAAAATGCAAAAATGTTTATGGAAATAGATTCACAGCCGACACTTGTGAATCTATAAATATTTGTTTCTGTCATAGTAAGCCAATAAAAGCAACTAAATGTTAATATCACTCGGCAGAGTAGATACCGTTGGCAGCAATAAAGTAAATAAAATTATAAGATGCAGCGAGTTGTAATTGAGAATGTTATTTATTGATAATATTTATTATGTAAAATTAAAAAGTTTTTCAATAGACAGTCAGTAGGTCAGCATTACTATGCTGACAAATAATTTTGTCGGATTTGTATATCTGACCTACGTTACTTTTATTAGAAATAATAAAAGTAATAACTATTTTTGCCATCGAATTACCTAACATGTACAAGAATGAAATTATTGCTGCTTTTGATGAATATTTTGTAAAATTTCTATATAATTTCACAAAAAAAAAGCTGCGTTGCAGCTTATACTTCATAATCTTGGGAGGAGATTTGGGGATTTGTACATGTATATTAATTCATTATTGAAAAAATGTTTACTATTTTAGTTGTAAATTTAATAAAAATTTACAATCCCTTTAAAAGCATGTATGTTTTATGATAATGGCTATTTTTTCTTTTTTTGCATGGATGCTTTTTCTGTTCTGATATTTGCTGAACCTTGAATACGTTTTACTGAAATAACTTCAGGTATAGATTGGAGCTTTGAAATAACGCTTTTTAATCTGTTAATGTTATCAACTTCGATACCCATTTCTATAATGCCGATTTTTTTTGTCGGGTTAGATTTTATATTGGCATATGCAATGTTGGTATTACAATCAGTAAGCTCAATCATAATATCTTTAAGAATCCCCATTTTATCCTGTACATCTATCCTTATTGATGCAACATATGTTTTATTCAGGCCTTTATCTGCCCATTTTATGTCAATAATCCTTTCTTCAGGAACATTATCAAGCGATGTACAATCGACGCGATGTATGGAGACACCTTTGCTTCTGGTTACGACGCCTACTATTGGCTCACCCGGCACCGGTGTACAACATTTTGCAAAGTAGTAAAGCATTCCTTCCAGTCCGACAATATCGTTTTTGGATTTTTTAGATTTTGTATGTCCGACTATTGGTTGTTCTTGTTGCTCATCCGGTTTTTTGATTCGGTTAGTTATTTTATTTACCGTTGTTTCCCCATAGCCTAATGCGGCAAGAAGATCGTCCACACAGGAATAATTCATTGCTTCCGCAATTCGTTTTAGTTCCTGACTTTTGGTGATTTCTTCTAATTTTGCCTTACCAATTTCAGCCTCGAGCATATTGTGTCCGATATTGATATGCTCTTCTCTTTTATTCTTTTTATACCATTGTTTGATTTTTGACTGTGCCAGCTTTGTTACAACAAAGTTTAGCCAATCAAGCCTCGGTGCAGGTGTTTTTGATGTCATAATCTCGACAATATCGCCATTGTGAAGCTTTGTACTCAGCGGGCATATCCTACCGTTCACCAGTGCGCCTGTTATTCTGAATCCTACATCAGTATGTATTCTGAATGCAAAATCAACAGGTGTTGCATCTTTGGGTAAATCTATAACATCGCCCATCGGTGTAAATGCAAAGACCTGGTCAGAAAACAAATCCAGCTTTACGCTTTCAACATATTCACTTGCTGATGACACATCCTTTTCCATTTCTGCAAGTTTTCGCATCCAGGAAAATTGTATATCAGTATCGGCATTGGCTTTTTGCGACCCTTTTTCTTTATATTTCCAGTGTGCGGCAACACCGTATTCAGCAACCTGATGCATTTCGTGAGTTCTTATTTGAACTTCTATAGGTTTTGATTTAGGTCCCAGTACAGATGTGTGAAGCGATCTGTACATATTGCTTTTGGGCATTGCAATATAGTCTTTAAAGCGACCGGGTATAGGTTTAAATTGTGAGTGTATTATACCGAGAACTTCGTAACATTCGTTTATGCTGTCTACTATTACTCTTACTGCAGAAATGTCATAAAGCTCATGAAAGGCAACATTTTGGCGTTTCATTTTTGCATAGATTGAATAGTAGTGTTTTGAACGTCCTGATATAGTAGCTTTAATTTTGTGCTGTTTCAGAAGCTGGCCTATTTTGTCTATTACGACCTGTATTGTTGCGTCTCTTTCCGCTTTTTTCAGTGCAACCAGTTGTGCGATTTCAAAATATTTTTCCGGATTTAAGTATCTTAATGACAAATCCTCAAGTTCTGCTTTAATTTTTCCGATACCGAGGCGGTTGGCCAGCGGGGCAAAAATATCCAGAGTCTCCTGTGCAATTTTTTGCTGTTTTGCTGCTGCCATATAGTTCAGGGTTCTCATGTTGTGAAGCCTGTCTGCGAGTTTAAGAAAAATAACTCTCACATCATTGGCCATTGCAATAAACATTCGCCTAAAGTTTTCTGCCTGTCTTTCTTCTTTAGACTTAAATTGATATTTACCAAGTTTTGTTACACCCTGTACAAGGTTGAGTACGTCATCGCCGAATTTTTCTTTAATAGTTTCAGGCGATGTGCCTGTATCTTCGATAATATCGTGCAGAAGAGCCGCGATTATAGTGTGCTTGTCCATCATAAGATCCGTAAGAATCTTTGCCACTTCTACCGGATGTATTATATATGGTTCTTCACTTATTCTGTATTGTCCCGCATGTAGTTTTGCTGCAAAAATGAAAGCATCTTCTATTTCTTTGATGTCATCTGCAGGTCGATGCTGAGCTTCAAGCATTTCCTTTAACGGCTCAAAAATGCTAAAATCCGGCTTTGCTTCGTTTTGCTGCTCTGTAGTTAGGCATTCTGCATTCTCATCATTTGCAGTATCTAAAGGCAGCGATTTTTCTTCTGTATTGTTTTCATTTTCACTATTGTCAGTCATAGTTAATTATTGTACACTTTTAAACAACACTTAACAAGGGGTTTGCAGTGGATTCTTTTTACTGTGTACAAAATGACGGGATACTTTTACGGGTTAAAGCTGTGCCTAATTCATCCAAAAATGAAATATGCGGCTTGATAGGCGATGCACTAAAAATCAAAATAAAAGCTCCTGCTCTTGAAAATAAAGCAAATGAAGAGCTTGTAAAATTTCTTTCAAAGCTTTTGAAAATCCCTAAATCTGCCATTACTATAAAATCGGGAGATACTTCAAAGTTAAAAACTCTTTATATAAACGGATGCAGTATTGATAAAATTAAAGATGTTTGTGTTAATATTGATTTATAGTTATTAGATAAAGGATTGCATATGGTTACAACTATATTTTGGATAATACAAATAATTTCATCAGTGTTGTTAATTCTGCTTGTTATGATACATTCTCCGAAAGGCGATGGAATTGCCGGTATAGGCGGTGCATCGCATGTGTTTGCATCGCAGAAAAATGCGGAATCCGGATTGAATAAGCTTACAATGTGGGTTGCAATTGTATTTTTTGTGTCTACATTTATTGCAGGTTTTAATATATTTGGTTAAAAAAAACGGCTTATTAAGCCGTTTTTTTTTAAATATTAACTATTCTTTCCAGTTTTCTTACAAACCTTACTATGGGTTTTTCTTCCTGCCAGCTTATTGAATCAACGAGAATCGTTGTACAGCCCAACAATTTTCCGAATAAAATATCAGTTAAAGGTCTGTCTCCTACCATAACAATTTCTTTTGGGGTTATTCCGTGTTCTTTCAAAAATGCTTTTGAAATACCGGTTGTCGGTTTTTTAGCAGGCGCAATCAAAGGAAAATCGATTTGTCCTGCAGCTTTTGCGATATATTCAGGATTGTTGTTATTGGAGATGATTAAAAGTTGAAAGTCTTTTTTTAGGTTTTCAAACATTGATAGAATTTCTCTTGAAAATTCGCCTGACTTTGATTTCATAACCGTACTGTCAAGATCAAATGCTATGACTTTTATCCCGTCTTCTTTCAGCTTGTCATAATTAATTTCAAAAACTGTTTTTGCTTCATAATCTGCTTTTATCAACATAATTCACCTTGTATTTTTAATTCCTATAGTTCTGGCAAGTGCATATTTATAACATTTTGGTTCTTTAGAAAGTTGGACCCATATCTCATCATTTGTATTGCCGACTTCTTTTTCTTCTGTAAAGTCAATATTGTATATTTTTAAAATTTGGGTTTCAAATGCTTCATCAGGTGTTATGACTTCAACATTGTCATTTAAGAGAATTTTATTTTTGATTTTTATTTTGTATAAATTTTCGTTATCTTTTTGAGTTTTGTCCCAGAATTCAAAAAGGAAATCTGCACCTGCAAGCCCTTTTGATACATCATAACTGTATCCTTCGTGATCCTGTTCATCAAGGTAAAAGCCTGTAGTGTACCCCCTGTTGCCGATTTTTAACAACTCGTTAAACAGTTCTTCTTCACTAAGCTTTTCGCCTCTGTAATATGCGTCTATTGCTCTTCTGTATGCTTTTGCTACCGCAGATACATAATACAGGCTTTTTGTACGTCCTTCTATCTTAAATGAGTCTATACCCGCTTCTATAAGGCGCGGTATGTAATTTATGAGAGCAAGGTCTTTTGTACTTAATATATGCGTTCCTCTTGCTGTTTCCTCGATTTCATAGTATTCTCCCGGGCGTGTTTCTTCTAAGAGTTTGTATTTCCATCTGCAGGGCTGTGAACATCCGCCATGATTGGCTTTTCTTTCCCCGTGAGTCATATAATCACTTAAAAGACAGCGTCCGGAAAGCGATACGCATTGTGCACCATGGACAAAAACTTCGAGCTCTATATCCGGAACATTTTTTCTGATTTCACTAATCTGTTTTATTGACAGTTCCCTTGCTAATATTACACGTGTTGCACCAAAATCTCTCCAGAATTTTACAGCTTCAGAATTAAGAGTGTTTGTTTGTGTGCTTATGTGTATATCAATATTTGGAAGCCTGTTTCTTAATACATTCAAAATACCAAAATCGCTGACAATTAATGCGTCAGGATTTGCATCTTTTATAATCTCTATATTGTCATAAAGATTTTTTATATCTTCATCATACGCATATATGTTCAAAGTCATATAGACCTTTTTATTGTATGAGTGAGCAAGTTCGATTGCTTTTTTTAGATTTTCCTGCGTTATAATTTCTCCTTTTCTCATTGAACGCAGACTGAAATCAACCATACCCATATAAACAGCATCAGCACCGTAGTTTATGGCATAATCTAACTTTTCTATATTTCCGGCCGGAAGGAGTAATTCTACTTTATTTTTCATAATAATTATATTTTAGTATAAAAAAAGACTATTACTATACTTGAAATAGAAAATATACCGTGTTAAGATGACAACACAGTAAAGAATTTTATCTAAAGGTGGTGAAAACACAAGATGCCAGAAGTTAAAGTCGGTGAAAACGAAAGTATAGAAAGCGCTTTAAAAAGATTTAAGAAAAAAATCCAAAAAGCAGGTATTTTATCTGAAATCAAAAGACGTGAAACTTACGAAAAACCAAGTATAAAAAGAAAACGTAAATCTGAAGCTGCTCGCAAACGCAGAGTGTAAGTTTTAGATTTGCATAAAAATATTAAAAGCCCTGTAAAAAAATTTACAGGGCTTTTACAATAATTGTTATAGAGATTCATATCTATAAGCTTGTTTCTCTGCCTTTTGCAATATTATCAATTGTTCTGAATATTTTTTCAGTCATTTCCTGAATATATGTGCTTGATACAACACCGTTCATAACAATATCAGCACATTGCATAGCGGGTCTTATGTATGTCTGTGCTGTTGTATTTACGTTTTCAAACTGCATATCCGCGGCAAGACCTGTTTTACCTCTTGATTCCGCTCTTCTGTACCATCTGTCTTTAATTATTTCAAACGGAGTAAATACATAGACTTTTATGTCCATGATATCTCTTATGCCTTCGTTTAAGACATATAAACCTTCATTGACAATGATTTTTGCAGGCTTTTTCAAGACGCCGTGCGGGAAGCTTTCGCATGTCGTAAAATTATAATCCGGACTTCTGACGGAAGAACCGTTTTTCAAAGAAACAAGGTGTTCTTTCATTAGTTTAAGGTTTATTGCTTTGGGTGTGTCAAAACTGTATCCTTTTGCAAAAAATGCCTCATAGCTGCCGGCTTCTTTGAGTTCTTTTGACCAGTCATGATAATAGTCATCACAGCATACAATTGTGTAAACATCTGTTCTTTCTTCTGCGATACAGGAGCGGATTGCATTTTGTACAAAAGTTGTTTTACCTGAGGCAGATTCACCGGCAATACCGATTAAGAATCTGGAGCCTGGGTCATTCAGAGCGCGTCTTGCGATATTAAATATGACAGATTCCTTTACATTAATGAAAAGCGGGTTTTTCTGCTTTTTATCTTCTTCCAGAATCTTTTTTAGACTTTCTACAATTTTGACTACAACAGGGAAAGTAGAAGCCTGATTCTGTAGTACTGTATTATTTGTATTTTCTGTCATTAGCTGCATGTCTATGCCTCAATTTTAATAATTAATATATTAGAATAAAATCATGTAAAATGCTTCTCATTTTTTTAAAATGTAAAAAAAATTAATGTTGCTAGCTGGCATAATATTTATTAAGAAATTGTGATAATACCCGTCATTCTTGTATATGTTACGTAATTCGGTGACAGATTTAATATATTGATAATATTTATTATGTAAAATTAAAAAGTTTTTTAATAAACAGCAGGGGGTACGGGGGCGGCACGCCCCTGTTGTAACCTTGGTTAGAAACAGTTGT
>CASFNW010000027.1 GCA_949296245.1 uncultured bacterium | reverse complement strand
TATCTGTCGAGCTGTTCGGACTTTTCAACAACATCAAGGTTCTTATCAATGTCCTTAGCTTCAATGTATCCTATAGGGATGTTCTTTTTCTGTATTATATAATCAGGAGCACCGCATTTTTGTCTGGTAGGTTCATTGATAGCCTGAACACCTACAACGGTTCTTTCAACAAAGTCCTGTAAGTCACCCCTAAAGCTGTGTTCTGTAGTCTTACCGGTCTTAAACTTTCTGATAATTCCATCAAGATACTTCTCTGTCATAAATGGATTATAGCACAAATACTTTCAGTCTTTAGCTTTATTAAGAATTATTCTTTATCGGCTTCTTTAATTTATTTCTGCTATATTTCCCACGGATTCGGATGTTTGCATGTTTGAGCATTAAATTGGTGCTTGAGGATTGTGTAAAAATTAGTCAAAAGAGCTTTATTACCAGAACAATGTTCAAGATTATCTACGGCATATTCCCTTTTTAAAGCAGGTTTCTTTCTTGAAAGCGGCGGAGGCTGGATAATAATTTTCACTTTAGGATTTAACCCTCTTGCTTTTGTTATAGCACTTGCAAAGTCATTGTCAGCACTTAAGATAAAACACTTATCATATTCTTGCTTTAATGATTTTTCTATTAATGTAATAGCCAGATTTACATCAGAATTTTTCTCTTCATGGCGTATCAACTTTTTTCTGTCCGGTTCACAGGTACAGTTAGAACACTTTTCTGTACTTTTACATCTTTGAGTTTTCTTTTCTTTAAACTCCCCATATACCGGTATAATTCCGACATCTTCCAATGCCTTTATGTAGATTTTATGTCTTGTAACAGACCCTGCACCCCTCCATGTTGCAATAGCAGAAAAGTAATAAATCTGTATGCTGTCCTTATCATCTTCTTCCGTCAACCAAGACTCTACAAGACTTCTATAATTAAGCCATTTGACACACTTGTTATATTTATCCTGATATTCCTTTAATTTATGATAATAATTGTAGCCGTCAATTAATACCAGTACTCTGTTCTTTTTCATAATCTCCCCTATATGATGAAAGGCGACCTAGGTCGCCTTCAACTCCGTGCTAAAAAGCTACGGCAATTATATGTATATTATACGATATAATTCCTTATTTGTCAAGTGTTTTAGCCATTTTGTCTAAAGATTGAACAATATTCTACGAAAAATTTTAAGCTTATTCAGGGGTAAAATTTTTTACTTACGTAATGGCTCGTAAGGTGTAAAGGATTGATATTAAAGAAAGACAAGATGATTAAAGGTAAGCGTATAATAATTTTTATTTATACAATGGATATTAGGGGGTATCTGTAGATGCATAATCTATTATACAGTTCCAAAAGATAGTTAAGTTGTTAAACAAATCATATATATCTCTTTCTGCAAATAATGCTCCTGTTCTATGTTTATTACAATTAATACGTTCATTAGTTGTAAACAGGTAATTCCATACATCCTCTGGAATAATGTCAATATTAAGCACATTTTCAAAGTAATAATTTAACCTATTAGTCAAATTGTTTACCTGATACCTGCAAGATTTTAACATAGATTTATTGAGATTAATTAAATCACCAGGCAACAAAGATTTTATATCTTTCTCAAAATGATGATATTCTTGAATGACAGTACCAGTACTAAAATATATGACTTGAATAGGGTAATTTCTTACTGCAACTAAATGCTCTTGTATATGAGGATATTTTTCATTAAGCTGTTTTTCATTCTCATAATGCTGTCTTAATACATTAAAGATTTCTAACGCCAGTTCTTTTCTTGAAATTAAATCATTCTTATATAAATTAGGGTCTTTAGTTTTATCTATTACTAATTTCATAATCACCTGCCATTGCTATTATATCATGCACATTCCAGCCCTAACGCCAGCCTCATGTTATAGTATTCCGTTGTGGACTCTTTCATAATACGGACAAGTTCGGTGTAAATACTCATGCCTGCTGGCGGACAGGTGTTTTTATCAGATGTAAAGGGTTCCAATATAGTAACCTTAACGACATTAAAAATAGACTATAACTACAGCGTCTCTTTCCCTTTTCTTTGATGCAATTAACTGAGCGATTGAGCATTTTAATATAAAAAACAAAGACTTGCACAAACTGTATGCTACAATATGAATGTCATAGGAATTTCTATACCAACAATTCCAAGATTATCTGATTTTAAATGTTTAGCATTTGCACTGGAGAAAATATCATCTAAAAGACTATTTATATATTCAAAATCTTTAGATTTTAATGCATAATCTATTTTTGATTCAAATTCGGTCATGGTTCCGGATTTTTTTATTGCATTTAAAGCCTCAATTGAAGTTTCCAATCCATAATCAGCTCTGGTAATATCACATTTATAACCCATTTTGTTATGGAACATATGAGAGCCATATGCAGCATCAATATCTATGCGGGAACATTTATATAATTTTGCATCTCTGGCAATATATTGTTTCAAGGTCCTGCCCAATCCAACTCGTTTACCAAAATTTTGAATAGATTTGCCGTTAAATATGCCTTTATTGAGTTCAATCATTCCGTCAAAACTGCCAACGGTTTTGCCATCAATATCTTTAACATTGTATACAACGTCAACACGTTTACCAAATGGCCCATCTTCGACGATATAGCGTCTTTCCAGGTTGTACTCTATTTGATTACCATCTTTTGTCTTTAACTTTAGAGGTTCTGAAACTTTTCTTGTACCATAATCAAATATGCTAGCTTCCGCTTTAACCTCAGAGGCAGCTTTAGGTTTAACAATTTCATCAGCTGACTTTTTAACAGATAATTTATCCGTTTCAGTAATTTTTGAAATATCTGTTGATTTTTGCGGTTTTATAGAAATTGTTTTATTAGCAGTTTGTTCAAATGCTTCTGCAACTTTAGGAGTAACTGTCTCTTGAGCAGGAGTTTTTAAAGGTTGTAATCCTGATACTTTAGAAGCTGAAGATTTTGATGTTGAAGCAATAGCCGGCACATCTGTAGTTATTGTTTGTTTAGAAGATTTTATGGATATACCTTTCTCTGCTTTAAAGATGTCATCAATATTATTGACTATTTGTTTAATATGTTTTCCTTTGAAGAAAAGAAAATCACAACCTGCTGCAACTAATGTTAACAAGCCCAAATTTTTTGCTACATCTTTTGCGGTTGTTGTATCTTTATGTTGATTTGCTGCAGCTTGAATAGAATTTTGTCCAAAGATATATGGAGAGTATTTAGGCAGCTTGTAATTATTTACAAATATTTCATTGCTATTATGATATCCACCATAATTGCTTGAATATGGTAACACTTGATTTTGAACAATAAACTTAATTGAGTCTTGTGACATAATTTTCTGCCTATAATACCTAACCAATATTTATATAAAGTATTTTTCTCCTAAAAAATTGCTTTATTAATTATAAAATTTGTAAATATTATTTAACATTCGTAATCTAAAATAATTTTAAATATTTGTACAATAAAATTACACATTGTAAGCTGTAAAAAAATTTTTTAACAATTTCGTGTTATTCTATAAATATGATAGAGCTTTTGATTTTATACAGTCTCAGAAATCGTGAACGCACTATGTACTCTCTGCGTTCCGATATTTTGGAAAAGTTCGGATATTTTACAAAACCGAGTATAGGTACAATACACCCTGCACTAAAAAGGCTGGAAAAAGCAAGTGTTGTTTCAAGCCGTACGGACTATTCACAAGGCGGGAAAAAATCTACGTTCTGGTCTCTTTCAATGCACTGGCAAAAAAAGTTTAATGATTTATTCTTTACCCCTTTGAGCGAAAACCCGACACAGTTTTTTACTGAGATGCAGTCCCGTATAGCTGTTATGTCGTTGCTTGATGATGATTTAAAAGAAACTTTTATCAAAGACATACAGATAAGGCTGGAATCTTTTTTGCTGGATTTACAAAATGCTCTTGATGATGAATATACAAGCTATGACAAATACCAGCTTGCACTGTTAAAAAAGAATATTGCGGATGTACAAAATTACAAAAATTTTATTACATCTCTGGAGACAGAATAATGCCTGCTGTTATATCCGAGATACAAAAAAATTCAATTGCAGAGGAACTGGGCTTTGAAAAAGGCGATAAAATAATTTCGATAAATCAAGAAAAACCTCAGGATATGATAGATTACCGCTACATGATGTGCGCGGAAGAAATAGAGATTGAAATAGAAAAAAGCAGCGGTGAAATTGAAATTTATGAAATAGAAAAAGATTTTGACGAGGATTTGGGAGTTGTTTTTGAATCAGCGGTTTTTGACAGAATAAAGCCCTGTACAAATCACTGCATCTTTTGTTTTGTTGACCAGCAGCCTGAGGGGTTGAGAAAGTCTCTGTATATAAAAGACGATGATTACAGGCTTTCTTATTTGCAGGGAACTTATGTTACGCTTACTAATCTGACTCAAAAAGACCGTGAACGTATTGAACAGCTTCATCTCGGGCCATTATATGTGTCAGTGCATACGACAAACCCGGATTTGCGTGTAAAAATGTTGAATAATCCCAAAGCCGCAAATATTATGGATGATTTAAAATGGCTTAAGAAGGCTGATATTCCTATCCATGCCCAGATTGTGCTTTGCCCCGGGTACAATGACAGAAAAGAACTGGAGCGAACTCTCCATGATTTTGTACAATTTAAATCAATCATTCAATCAATAGCCATTGTTCCTGTAGGGATTACCCGTTTTCACAAGAATAATCTAAAAACTCTTACAAAAGAAAATGCTCTGCATGTAATAAAGCAGGTGGAAAATTTCAATAAAGAAGTAAAAAAACATCTTGCTATGGCAAGTGATGAATTTTTTGTAAAAGCAGATTATCCAATACCTGATAAAAAATACTATGGAAATTTTGCCCAGATAGAAGACGGTGTAGGCGCTTTGAGACTTTTGATTGATGATTTTGAAAAAAACAGAAAAAAGCTTCCTAAATCAATAAATACAAAAAAAGAAATAACTTTTGCAACTACGGACTGTGCCAAACACGTAATGCAGGACATTATTGAGGAATTAAATAAAATCGGGAATCTAAAATGTAATTTGGTTAACCTGAAAAATAATTTCTTCGGAGAAAATGTTACGGTGGCGGGATTGATAACCGGTAATGATTTGATTAATCAGCTTAAAGGCAAAGATATAGAAAATCTTGTTATCCCATCAATTATGCTGCGTCCGTTTTCGGAAGATTTTTTGGATAATGTAACCGTGAGCGATGTAAAAAAAGCTCTCGGCTGTAACATTTATATTATTAAAGATATTTATTCCTCAAAAGAATTTACTGATATCATTAAATCTACGTAATAATTTGAACATATATGTGTCTTGCACGGGGTTTGTTGTCAAAATCAATAAGCACAATTTGCTGCCAGGTGCCTAACAGCAATGCTCCGTCTATCAAAGGAACGGTCACGGAGCTGCCTAAAAGCGCTGCTCTGACATGTGCATAGCCGTTTCCGTCATGCCATGTATCATCATGATGATAACTTTTGTCCATTGGAGCTATTTCATCCAGAATATCAGGCAAATCTTTTATAAGACCCGGTTCGTATTCTATTGTGGTGATTGATGCAGTGCTCCCCGGCAGAGCAACAACGACACAGCCGTTTTTCAGATTGTGCTGATATACAGCTGATTTGACCTTTTGTGTGATATCTATGATATCCGTAAATCCGTGTGTATTAATTGTAAAATTTTCAGTATAAACCGTCATTATCTGGCTTCTCCCGTATATTTGTACAAATCGATATCTCTTACACGCATTGCAAAATAAGGCTGTGATTGATTTTTCTCTTTCATAAATATTACAAATGTGTTGTTAAAGAAGAAATTTCTTCCTTTTTGTTTTACTGTCAAAGGCATAGACATTACTTTTATATCCATAATTGCTTCACTTTTGAGTTTTACACCGGTATTGTTCAGATTAAAGTCTGCTGTCTGCAGCGCCTGTGAAATATAGAGTTTGTTTGTATGAAGGATTTCTTTGTTGCACAATTCCGGATAGCTTGTTTTTGCTTTCAGGCTTATAAAAGGAACTTTGAGCTTGTCACCTGCAACAAATTTTTTGCTGCCTTTGTATTTCTGTGATTTTATTTTTAAATCATTGTATAAATCTTCAAAATTAAAATTCAGGTTTGTTCTGTACAGAATAACTTCGTCTTTATCTGATTTTAAAGAAACTGCATAATCAAATCTGTTGTTGTAAAAAAGAACATTCACTCCGTCATAAAGGTTTTGAGAACTATTTTTATCAATTCCAAAATACTGAACTTTTTGTTTGCTTCTTGCAAATTTTTCCACGCCGAGAATATCGAATCTTGTTGTGAATTTAAAATCTTTTAACAACATAGAATAGATAAGATAAGCATTTGTTGGGTCATTCCAGTTTATATTGTCTAAAAGTTCGCTTTTTTCTCCGAATTTGTTCCATATAGCATCTTCAATCTGCTTTTTTAGAGCAAGGCTTGTTCTGCCGTATGCTGTGTAATAAGAATCATCAGAGAGCATATTCTTTTTAAATTCCTGACGGTTCAATATTTTTACGTTCTGAGGAGTTCCTCCGTTAAACATAATATAACCTTTAACGATATTGTTCATAAACTCGTTCCATGCAAGCTGAAATGTTGCCACCCACAGTCTGTCCTGCTGTTTAAATTCTGAAGAAAAAGCTGGAAGCATCTCCACAGAGTTGTTTTTTGTTTTTGCACAAACAAAACTGCCTCCGATAAAAATTATTGTTAATAAGGCTGTTATAATTACTTTTTTCATATTTTTCATAAAAACTCCCCGGTAATGTAATATTTTTTATAAGTATAAAACAAAGGTAAACATTTGTAACCTGATTGGGTAACTATAATCAATTATTATTTATAAAAATACTTTATAGATATAAGGTTGGTTTTTATAAGGATAGGTTATGGTTAATTTAGTCCAAAGTGTTTATACTCTCGGTAAAATAGTTTACACGACAAGAACTTCGGGTGCAAAAGCGGGTACAATGTTTGATGCATTTTGCGCAACAATGAGCAAACCTAATGTTGCAAGGCAGAGCGCACGCCGGATAGTGAATGAAACGACAGAGATATCAAAGGAATTAGAAAAAATAGCTGATGATATACTTCAATATTCAGGCGCAGATGCTATTGTAAAACCTCGTGTTAAAGGTGTTGGTTCTACGGCAGCCAAGATTCAAAAAAATTTTAAAGGATTTCAAAAAGACGGCTATGATGCTTCCAAAGAAAAAATATATGAAGTTATTCTCGGCGGGGGAACAAAAGAGCTGGTTGGTGATTCTTTCGGTATCAGATTTATATTACAAAGTGAAAAAAAGGGCGGCCGTGAAAATTCCTGGAGAGTTTATGACAGCATTTTGAATGCTCAAAAGAATAATCCCAAGACATTCAGTTTAACAGGATTTGAAGATTATTACGGAAAGGGAATTAAACCTTACGGCAACGAGGCAATACGCGATAGATTTGCAGAGCTTAGGTATAGAACCTCGTTGGGCAAGCAGAAAGAAACAATTGCTGCTTTTACAGCCAAACCTTCGGGATATACGAGAACCAACATAAATGGACGCATTAACGGTGTTAATACTGAGATACAGGTTGGCGGTATACATACAACAAAATGGGGCGATGTTGAGCATATTTTATATGACATGCGTCAGGGCAAACCTCTTGATATGTCTGAATATACACCTGAACAAAAGAAACTCGCACTGGAGATTCAAAAAGCATATAAAGAGGTTTTACAAAGAAAGTCAGACCGTACGGCAGAAGACTTTTCAGAAAAATATTTGAATAAGCTTTGGAATTCTTTTAGAGAAGCAGAAGTAAAAAATCTTGCTGAGCCGGTATATCCTGAGTTTCCGCAGGGATATCCGGAAATATTAAAGGTCGAAAATATTTTAAAACTTTTACATGATTAATATATGTTACAATTTGATGCGATAAAGAAAAAAATATTATTTACAGGTATTAAAATAATCATAAAATAAGGAATTAAACCATGAATAATAATCTGCAGCTGAATGATAGTTATGTTAATTTTAAGGCAACTACTAACGAAATAAAAAGTATCAAAAAAGCTTGTTTAAACCTTGCTAAAAACAATATTAAAGCAGGTCATAAAGAGCCTGTTGATATTGCGGAAATCGGCAATAAAGCATATATTTCAAGCATTAGCAAGGGGGATCAGACTCTCGTGAAAGTTGAGCTTAAAAATGATAAAGGAGCTAATGCCTATACTCTTATCAAAACAGGTTCATTAGAAGACACGAAAAAGTTTTTAAATTTGCCTAAAAGTGTCAATAAACTGGCAGACATAATTGACTCACTTAAAGAAACAGTTAAAAGAACCACGGAAAGAGAATCTTATACTGATTTTTAAAAATATTATTTTTTTACTGTTGTCTTTGCAAGCTTTGTCTTAGGCACATAAGATGCATTGGTAAGCTCTTTGTTTTTGCGTTTAAACCATAAGAATTTTTTCTTTTTTTCTTTTTTTGCTTGTTTTGCAGCAGTACTTTGTGTTGACAATGTTGTCTGAGACGGAGTGCTTGGGGTAAATGCATTTGTTAAAAGAACATCCGTGTATTTTTCATCCAGATGAGCAAAGTCAAATAAAACAATACCCGAGGTTTTTAGTTTTCTGCTTTCATGCAGCTGGCGAAGCAGGTCATCAGGTTTTCCGTTCATAAATGCAACAAAAAGACCGGGATAAATCTTTGTAGAAGGTTTTGAATTCTGTCTTATATCACTTATTAAATACACTGCGGTATCTTTATCACAGGTAAGTATAAGAGGAGTAAATGCATCAATATAATTGTTGTCTGACCATGTTTTCCAATCCTGCATTTTTACTTCCATACTGTTTAATCTGTCAGGGAATATTACGGCAGTGAGGGGAATATTATATTTTGATGTTAGCTTTTTGGCTTTAAATACAAAACTTGTAACTTTATTCTGGCGGTATTTTGCCCAGGCATCCCACTGTGGTGTACCGTATTGTATATCTACAGGGTCTACGTTCATTGCGGCTTTAAATTCGTTTCTGGCATATTCCGTATACCCCCAGTTAGAGAGTTCATATCCTGCAAATTTTGCACTGATAGACTGAGGGTATCTGATATAATCCAGATTTATTCCATCCGGTTTGTATCTTGTTATTATTTCTTCAAGAAGTGTCAAAAGATATGTCTGTACCTCAGGATTTGCAGGATCAAGAAAGTATCCGTTATGCTCTGATAATGAAGATACAGGAGTCGGAGAATTGTATTTCATTTTTGTTTTGTTAGCCCATTTTGGATAAACAGATATAACATTCATAGGATTTTTCATAGGATTTTCAGGCCCTGCGTAGTAGGTTTCAAACCATATGTATATCTTGAGCCCTCTTTTATGAGCTTCTTCTATCCAGATTTGCAGCGGGTCAAATCCTATAAATTCCGGCCTTTGCGGCTGTACACCGTATTTTGCAAAAGTCTCGGACGGGAATATTGTTTTTCCCTGATAATATGTTTCTAAAAATACTGTTTCGATTCCGTATTTTTTAACTTTATTAAGCGTTTTTTCTATTTCACCTCTTGATTTTTCTGTAGGACGAAGCCATACTCCTTTAAATTCATTTTTATAATAAGGAAGCGCATACTGCATGGCTTTGTTTGCGGAACTGATAGCCATAGATGAATATTTTTGGGTATCATCAGGATGACGGTTAGCCTGTTTGAGATTATCAATAGCCTTTGTTATATAATCATGAGCCACCGAATCATCATAATATATATCGTTATCTTTGTAATAACGTATCATTTGATCAATTTCTTTTATTTTTTCCTGTGTAGCATAAATAAAACTGTCATTTGTTAAATATGCATAAAGTGTCATTGTTTTATAATCGACATAGATTTTAGTGCCCACAGTTAAATTTTCGTTCATCCAGGTTTTTGCTTTTCCATGACCGCTTATAACAAGTCCGTCTTTTGGAATAATGGAATCAGCACCGCTGATTTGAACAACAGTACCATCCACAACTATGGCTTCTGCTCCAAACTCATTCGTACCGGTTCTCAGTCCGTTTTTGTATGTATAAAGAACAAGCTGGTTTGCCCCTCTTCCTCCGGGATAAAAAATACCGGTCTGGCTTACTCCCATCATCGGATTGATTGCACTGATTTGATATGATGACTGGGATAATATCCCATCCGGTATAGGAATAGCAGGCAATCCATAGTATTCATTATCATCACTGGTTTTTACAGTCTGAGATTTTTGAGTTTCATTTTTTATTTTATCCTTCTTCCCGAAAGCATAAGCCCTCAGCCCTGACGACATACACAGGACAAATACAAAAAATACAACTGCTAAGTTGAGGAGATTTTTTTTCATAAGCTTATTTAGTGAAAACCAAGTAAATTTACAATATACATTATCGGCTAATTTAAAAATAACTTTATTAATAAATAATTAAAATCAACTAATTAGTGCATATTTTGTTATAAAATGAAGATAGAATAAACGGAGCAAATAACAATATATGGAATATAAAGATTATTATCAAATACTTGGAATAAAACGTGATGCCACGCAGGCAGAGGTAAAATCCGCTTACCGTAAACTGGCAAAAAAGTATCACCCTGATGTAAATAAAACACCGGAAGCCTCTGAAAAATTTAAAGATATAAATGAAGCTTTTGAAGTGCTGGGCGACAAAGACAAACGTGCCCGCTATGACAGTCTCGGGTCAAACTGGCAGGCCGGTGCAAATTATACACCTCCACCCGGATTTGAAAACTTTGGCTTTGGCGGTAACGGAGGTGCATATCAATACAGCACATCCGGTATAAACTTTGAAGATTTAGGCGGTTTTTCTGATTTCTTCAACAGTTTGTTCGGCGGCGGTTTTTCTGCCGGCGGAGCAACACGTTCTTCAAGAGGAGCGTCTTCATTTTATGATGACTTTGGCGGAGGATTTTCTTCACGTTCATCAAGAGCATCTTCTCAAAGACAGCAAAAAACCGCTGTTGATTTAAATATCACAAATGATATTAAAGTCAGCGCAAAGGATATTTTTAACCAGAAACCCGTCAGTGTAAAAATTAATAATCTTGAAAAATGTACAAATTGCTCAGGTGTAGGTTCTATGTGCAGCCAGTGCCACGGAACGGGTTTTGTTACGTATTCAAAAACCTTGAATGTAAAAATACCTCCGGAAGTTAAAGAAGGACAAAAAATTCGTTTAAAAGGCGAAGGAAAATCGGGCGCTGACGGCAGTAAAGGAGACTTGTTCCTTGTTGTTAAATTTGCAGACAAAGAATATTCAATAAACGGTGCTGACCTTACAAAAACAATTGAAGTAACACCAGCTGAAGCTGTTATCGGAACTAAAAAAGAACTTTCTACGCTTCATGGCAACATAAATATAAAAATCCCGCCGAGAACGACAGGCGGAAGCGTATTACGTTTAAAAGGACTGGGCTTACCAAAAAAATCCGGCGGATATGGAAATTTGAATGTTAAAATTAATCTTGCTGTAGGGAAAAATCTTTCTGATGAGCAAATAAAACTCTATGAAAAACTTTTAAAACTGGAACAGGGTAATTAATATTTAATCTGATTCAATTGACAAAAAGCTTTAAATGAGGCAAGGTTTTTGTTTATATCAGCCTGAATATTTGGTATATCCATATCATTTGTCATAGCAAGAGCCTTTTTGTAAGCTTCTATTGCATTATGTGCATAATTTGCTTTATTTTGAGGTTTTTTAGAGACCATTTCCTCAAGATATTTTGCATACAGCTGGTAGAGTGATATTTTTAAAAGCTTCATATCGTATTGTTTTACAATCATCAAGCCTTTTTCTATATACATTTTTGCAGCTTCCATATCACCTTTTATCAGGAATATTTCCGCAATAAGTTTTTTGTACAGCACCATGAAATAGTAATTTGAGATTTTTGGATTTTTCGCAACATCAAGAGCTTTCATTGCAATATCAAGAGCCTTGTCACTGCCGTCAGTTACTAGGGTAAGTTTAGCTATATAATACCAGCAAAGCATTGCACCTATTGCAATTTTTTCTTTTGCAAATATTGTGACCTGTTCATTAAAGATTTCAAGAGCTTTTGACAGGTTTCCTTCTTCCTGCAGTACTTTGCCAAGAAATACTTTCAGCATATTTTTAACAAGAACGTCATTATAATTATTTGCAAATGTTGCAACAGAATACATATCCTCTTTTATATTTGCCCAATCCTGTTTGTATATCTTGTTTAAAATGTTAATGAAATTCCACATGGATATAACATCGGGTTCGAGTATTTCTTTTGTTGTTTCCTGACTGAATGTAATAAGAATATCATCTGATTTTTTAATATTTCCTAAAACACTATTAGCCAGAGCTTTTGCGAGCTGTACACGATGCAGATAATTTTTGTTTGTAACGTTATTTTTTGCAACTATTTCATCAATGACTTTTAAAATTGCAAAACATTTATTATTGCCCTGTGATATCAGAGACATTGCAACGGTAAGATTACATTCAAGCCAGGTTTCATAGATAATGTCCATTGAGATATTATTGTTCGGTATAAGACCGGAAAGTGCCTGCTCGACAATAGGGATGATTTCACTGCTGGCAAGATTATATATTTCTTCCGCATTACCTATGCAAAACATTGCTTTTAGTTTTTTATACTTTATTAAAGCGCATTCCAGCTTGTTTTCTTGATTTTCTATCAAAGACAAAACCGTATCAACCGCTTCTATAACCCCGTTATAGTTGCCTGTCAGAGAGCAGCTCTTTGATAAATAGCCGGAAAGTTCAATGATTTTTGGTCGGTTGCTTACTTTTATTGCATTGTTGATTGCAACAGATAAATAGGATATTGCTTCTGTAGGTCTTGAGATATAGAGTAATTTCCCAAGACGCTCATATATATTATTAACAATAATATCGTTATTTTCAGGATTTATTTCCTGCGCAATTCTCAAACACTGTTTTTGAGAAAGCGTCCAGAGATACTCATCTCCAAGATATGCACAGAGTTTGATATTGTCTGTCCAGATGTTAAGTGCAAGAAGTTTCTGATTTAAGCTCTGTGCAACAAGCGCCTTCAGCGCATTGCTTGAGAGTGTAAACATATTTATAATATCAAATATTTTTTCGTTCAAAAGCACAAAGTCTTTGCTTGTCTTTGCCTTTTCATAGACATATTTCCATATAAGTGTATTTTTAAACTCATAAATATTGTTATTAAACTGGGTTATGTAAGCAAAGTCAGTTAAAAGCTGTAAAACATTCTGGAATTCATCAGGTTTGAGTTTCATAATAATTTCTAATAGTTTTACATTAAACTTGTTGCCCATAATAGCAGCTGTGCATAATGTTCTGAAACACAACGGAAATTTTTGCTGCAGGTAATTGAGTCTGAGTGCAAGTATGTCATGTAAATTTTTGGGTAGGTTAGCTTCTAAAGAAGTTTGTCTGTATTTTATTTTATTAGCCTCATTACCAAAAGCTTTATTCTCATTAAACAGAACAAGCATTTGTTCTAAATACGCGCAGTTTCCGTTTGAATACTCATATATAATTTCAAAAACAGGCTCCGGCAGAGGGTTAAAACCATTTAGATACATTTTTATAAGATTATCGGCATCTTTTAGGTTGAGAGGTGTGAGCCTGAGGTCCTCATACTGGTTTTGTGCAAGTTTTTCCGAATAGAAATACCCTTGTGTCAATCGATTGTCCTTATATGTAACAATCAGTTTTATGTTATCGCAGAGATTTCCTTTTTCAATAAAATTTGATAAGAAGGCATAAGAAGCTCCGTCTATCATATCAAAATCATCTATTACAATAATCAGTTTAGCTTTTTGTGAAATTTGAAGAATCAGCTTTTCGAGCAATGCAAAGGTTTTGTCTTTATTTATTAAAATATCCTCGAAATGTGAAGTAAGTGTCGGGTACAGGAAATTAAACAATAATAAAATTTCCTCCTGGCTAAATTCCGGAAGCGTAGCTGATAGCATTTGTTTTGCCTGCTTTAAGAAGTCATCTGACATATTTGAAAAATTCGGCATATTAAAAAATGTCAGAATCATTTCCTGAAAAATGCCAAAAGGACTTATTTGAGAATTTGCACTGCATTCTCCCCAGAACCAGGCATAATTCTGGTGCATTAAATCGCCGAACAGATATTTTAAAACAGTTGATTTACCGCTGCCTTCCGGGGCACTCAAACCGACAATAAGTTTGTGAGGGTTTCTTAGTGCATCAACTATTCTGTTTTTGCATTTCATCTGGTCGAATGCATTTATTTCTTCTGCTGACAAATCTTTTAAATCTACAGGTTCTGGAATTTCTTCTGCAGATATTTTCTCATTAGTATTGCTGTTATTTTCTTCAGTATTTGTTACACTTTCAGTAATATCGTGTTGAGTTTCAGATGCAGCTGTGTCTTCGTTTTCGTGTTTTTGTTTATCCGCAGGTGTTTCTTCGGACAATTCTTTCTCGGCCAATGGTTCTGCCGGGGTATCTGATTTTAATACAGCTTTATTTATCACAGGCTCTGGCGTAAGATTCTCTTTTTCCAAGCTTTGTGAAATTATATCAATATCATCTGCGATTGACAGCAAATCATTGGTCAATTCTTCGTTTGGTTCTGATTCTTCTTCCCTATGTATTTCATCTAAATTTTCATTTTCTTCAATATTTATAAGCTCGTAATCAGAAAGTTTTTCAACCGTAAAAATATCGTCATTTTCTGTCTGTACGGATGAATTATCAGAAAAATTTAAATTATTACTGTCAGTTATAATACCGGAATTAGTGTCATTTTGATTGTTAATGTCTTTTGGGGTTGATGTTTCTTGAATTTGTTTTAAATCAACTATGCTTATTGAGCCTTGTTCCCTTTCAAATTCAGTATGACATTTCCTGCAGATTTCTGCATCAGGAAGATTTACACTATGACACTTAGGGCAGTACTTTAAAAGCTGCAATCCGCAGCCCGCACAAAACTCGGATGTAATGGGATTCATAGTACCGCATACAGGGCATACTGTCTGTACTTTTGTATTACAAAAATTACATCTTAAAAGGTTATCAGCTATTTCTTTTTTGCATTTAAGACAACGCATGGTGATGATAATAACCGCTTAGCTAAACTAGGCATATTATATTATAAAGCGAAATTAAATTACATCAAGCATATAATCTAGAATCAGCTAAAACTGACTTATGCCTCAAATTGAGTTTTTACAAGTTGAGACAATTCTACAAGTCTTTTGCTGACTTCTGCCTGAGAAATGTTGATTTCTGCTGCAATTTCTTTCTGCTTATATTCTTTTATATATCTCAAATAAAAAATCTTTAAGAATTCTTTTGACGGATTATTTTTTTGCGCAACAAGCACAATATCCACAATTTTTTGAAGAATATCTTTTCTGACAATTTTTTCTTCAAAAGAATCTTTTGGGTCCGCAATGTCATAGACAAATGAGCTTGCTGCTATAACGGGAGCCTGTTTGAATTCTTCAGCTTTCTGCTTTTCTTGAACAGGACTTATAAGAATTTCATGAGAACTGACATATTTATTCTCACGTCTTCTTATTCTTCCGTTATCTTTTAATACATTTAAAATTGCCGTATTTACAACTTTAGCAATGTAATTTTCAAGATTTTGTATATCAAGTGATTCCAGTAAAGAATATGAACGTTTATATGTTTCTGAGCAAAAATCCTCAAGCAAATCTTCATTACCTTTAAATTTACTGTTAGATTTTACCAGTTTTTCTATAAGATCCCTTTGTCTATTTAATGTATCCAATTTAATAATCCATTTTGAAAAATATATAACCTGATTATATCATATCATATAATTAAAAATTTATTATTAAAGTTAAGAAATAATCAGATTTATAATCTTTCAATTTTGGTACGCTTATGTATTTCAATGTGTTTTTAATACTTCTTAATATTATTTCATCAATTTTATCAGAACCGCTGGATTCCAGTACCTGCATGCCTTTCATAGTGTTATCAGGTGCAATTTCAAACGAAACTTTTACCATATTATTGAAGGCAATATCGGCTGAATTTGCAAGATCATTTTGTAAATTCATTTGAATATTTTTACCTGCAGTTTGTAAATATTCTTTAACAGAAGTATCAGCAGCAAGTTTTTCACTGACCTGCCATGACAATTTTGTAATTGTTATAGCCGCAGGTTTATCAGAAAAAGAGTTTGTCATTGATTTGTTTATATCCTGTGGAACTGCTGCTGTATCCGCATCTTCTTCACTTCCTTTATTCTGGAAGTCAAACAGTTCATCACCCTGATTTGCCGTATCCTGTGCCTTGTTTTGAACTTCTTTTTGATGATTAAAGACTAAAGTAGTTCCTCCCGCTGCAACCATTACAATAAGCAGACCGGCAAGTATTGCAAGTTTTTTTGTTCTTTTTACGGTATTAGCACTAACAGGCTCCTGTGCAAGTTCAAAGGTTTGATTCTCTCCGTTTTCAGATTGTGGATTTTCATTATTTTCAAATAATGAATTTATTGTTTCATCTGAATGTTCTTCGGTGTCCATAGTGTTTTGGCTTTGTGACTCATCAAAATTGTTTTGCTCTTCATCTATTTCATAGTTATTTTCTATACTTGAAACAGGACTTTCTCCTTCCGTAGATTTCACATCATCATTATCTGCAAGAAGAGCCATAAGGTCATCATCCAAAAGATTTTGGATTTCTGAATTTTCAGCTTCCGGCTGTTTTTCTATGACATCAAATGCTTTCTGGTAAGTTTCTTCTTCAGTATTAGACGGAAATTCATTTTCTTTGTTAATTTCTTTATCGAAATCAAAATCGTAAGATGCACTTAATGATTCGTCTGAATCTGACTCGTCATCATAATTGAGTTCAACAGGTTCTTGCGGAGCAAAAGATATTAAACTTTCATCTTCTTCTGCCGGATTATTAAGATTAAAATCAATTTTTTCTGCACTTGTGCTTTCCTGTTGATGATAATCAACAGATTCGTCTTTCAATTCCGTATAAGTATCGGCTGAATCAAGTGCATCAGAATTTTCAAGTTCTAAAGGTAAGATAGAATCTTTTTCTGCTGCTTCTGCATTTGACACGATTTCTTCGGCCTGCTTTTGTTCACTATCCTCCTCAAAAATCAAATCGGGTTTGAGTGTTTCATTATGCCCGTCTAATATAAGTTCTTCCGGGGATAGTTCCTGTAAATCTTGTTCAGGTTGAACATCATCCAATATTTTTTCAGTTTCTGCCAATAGCTCTTGCGAAGTAGATGAATCACTATCTTTTTCATTAGAAATAACGAAAGAATTATCGTTGTTATCAACAAGATTTTCAAGAGGTTTTTCTTCAACCAAAGATTCAGTATTGAGCTTTTCTATATCTGCTGTTTCAGATTCAAGATTTAATTCAGGAATACTTTCCTCAAGAAGTATGTCATCTCCTTCTAATTTTAGTACATCAGTTTCATCATCGGGCTTAAGTTCCGCTAAATCCGGAGATTCTTCAAGGGATTCAGACTCTGTTTCCTGTAAAAGATGATTATCAGATATATTTTCTTCTGGAGTTTCATTATCAGATAAAAGCATATTGTCAGAAGTATTTTCAGCATTAATCTGTTCATCTTCAGAAACAGTATTTAATAAAAGTTCTTCAGCAGAATCTTCTTCCAACATCAAAGGTTCTTCTGTGTCCGCTAGTAGCATAGGAATGTCAGCTTCAACGTCCTGAAGAGGCTGCTGTTCTTCTTTTATTTCTTCAGTATATTCTTCTGTTTGCAAAGCTAATGGTTCTTCTAAAATAAGATCCTGCTGCTTTTCATCAGATTCTCCAATATCAGAGCGCTGTTCTTCTTTTGTTTCTTCTTCATCTTCCTGAGCATTTTCTACAAGAGATATGTTAGCAAGCAATGCTTCATCGAGCTCTTGTTTATTACCTGAAAGCACACTTAAAGTACTGTCATTTAACAGTTCCTCATAATTTCTAATCTGTGAAACAATTGCATCAAATCCGCCGGTAATACAAAATGCAGTTCTGCAATCAGGACAGGCAATTACATGTTTTATAAAATAGACTTTTTCGCTTTCTGAGATTTCATCATCGATAAAAGAAACACAGAGTTCTTTTATTTTTTCAAGTCCATCGACAGAACAAGATTTGTTTGATGGTTTTAAAGATTTAATGAAATCAGCTAAACTATCAACAGGAGATAGAATATCAGTGCTGAATGAATAATAAGGAGTATCTGTTCTGCCATATTCTATTTTTGAGGAATCCAAATACCCTAAAAGTTCTGCCTGTTTATTTTTTTCATCAAGTTTTATCACAAGATAGGCATAAGGTACAGCATCATATTTTTCATGAGTTTTAGGAATTGTGAAAGTATTCCCATCAAAAGTGATTCTTACATCAATCCTGCAGCCGTTTACATAAATATCGGCAAGTTCAAAGCTTTTTGCAAAGGAAGTTATTTTAACAAGACTGTTTTTGGTATCAACATTAATTCCAAGCTTGTTTAATGCTTCTGCTGCTGCTTGTGCCGCTAAGTTCAAAGCATAGGTTCTTATTCTTATGTCCTTATCTTCTATTTTACACGCAATAGCTGCACTTTCATTTATATACTTCTCAATATTTACTGTTAATGACATATCTTTATCCTTTTTTATCTTTTATATTTATTTAGATTACAGTTCTAAAAAAAATATTCCAAAATTCTACAAAAAATGTTATAATGTAACAAAATGTTTCATGTTTATAAACATTTATGCATCTGATGGCAATAAAAGTTTTCTTTGTGTTTTGTATGTGTATAAAGTGTAAAAGACAGGAGTGTTTAGTATGTCAGTAGGTTTTTCTACAATCAGACCAATGAGTCAGGAAACAATTTCAAAAGCATCAGCTTATTCAGCAAATGCACAAACAGCGCAACAGCCGGCAGCAAACAGCCCGATGGCAGGCCCGGCAGGAAGATATGAACCCAAGAAAAAAAGCCACTGGTTTGCAAAAACCATTGGAACATTAGTTGTGCTTGCTGCAGCAGCAGGTCTTGGAAGAAAGTATTTGCCAAAAACATTTAATCCGGAAGCTGTTTTAAAAGACGGTGCAAAATGGTATGAAAAAGGCTTGCATTATGCTACAAAATATATCGGCAAAGCAGGTGAATTTGTAAATACCTATGCAAGCAAAGCCTGGAACTGGGCGACAAACTTATTTAAAAGAGAAAAAGCTGCATAGATAATAAAAACAAATAATAAATCTGCCTGATTTCATTTAGAAGACGGGCAGATTTTTTATGTACGGATACGTTTTCTTGTGATTATCAAAAATACACCGAAAAGAATCAACATAACACCTATGCAGATTCGTAATGTAAGATGTTCATGGAAAAATACAACTCCGAAAAATATAGCAGTCAATGGCTCCAATGCGCCAAGTATAGCTGTTGTTGTCGAACCGATTAGTTTTATAGATATCGATATTGTCTCAAGTGAAATAATAGTGGGGAACAAAGCCAGAGCGACTGTACACAGCCAGAGTAATGGTGAATCTATAATTTGAAGCTGTGTACAGAATTTAAGATTGTATATATAAACAAGCAAGCCGAATAACATTACGTAAAAGCTTAGTTTGTCAGTTTTTATGTGGTTTATGGTTTTTATATTTTTAACACCGACTATATAAAGTGCATAAAGCAATGCAGAAAGTAATACAACAGAAACACCGTGTATATTAAGGCTTGTACCCGGCTTACCTTTATACAAAAGGGCTATACCTGCTGATGTTAACAATATAGAAAATATAACAGTTTTTGTTATTTTTTCTTTGAAAAATAAAGTCATAATTATTGCAACAAGCAGCGGATAAATAAAAAGTATAGTGCAGGCAATGCCGGCTTCAATATATTTAAAAGCTTCAAAGAGCGTCAAAGATGAAAGAGAAAAAAACAAGCCGAGTATTAACAATGGTATAAACTCTTTAAATGTTATTTTTAAACAAACCTTTTTTACGAATTTTAACCATATCCAATATATAATTACAGCAAAAGCATACCTGTAAAAGAGTACGGAGTTTACACCTATTCCTCCGGCATAAAGCGGAAGTGCAAAAAGCGGGTTTGTACCGTAACTTGCTGCAGCTATAGCTCCATTTAAAAATCCTATTGTTTGTCTTTTCATAAATTTTTCGTGTATCAACCTTAAACAATTTTATTATTACACAAGTTCTCTGCAAAAACGAATGTTTTATATGTTGTATTTTTGCATGATATAATTTCTACATTGAATAGTTTTATAAGGAAGTTGCGCTATGTTGGATATGAGATATTGTGAACTCAGCAAAGACGGTTTTGGCTGCTGTATGACGGTTAAAGAAACGTTATTCAGCGGACAGTCTGAATTTCAAAAAGTCGATATTTTTGATACGGAGTCTATGGGCAGAGTATTGACTCTTGACGGCTTAATGATGACAACGGAACGTGATGAATTTTATTATCATGAAATGATTTCTCATATACCGATGATAAATCACAAAAATCCCGAATCCGTACTGGTAATAGGCGGCGGCGACGGCGGAACAATAAGAGAAGTTTTAAAACATGATACTGTTAAAAAGGTTGTATTATGCGAGATTGACGGTATGGTAGTAGATGCCTGCAAAAAGTATCTGCCAACTATCGGTTGTGAGCTTGATAATCCGAAGGTAGAAGTAAGAATTGAAGATGCAATCGAATTTATAAAAGACAAAAAAGCTCAGTATGATATTATACTGATTGACTCGACTGACCCTATGGGCCCGGGGGAAGGATTGTTTACTGAAGAATTCTATACAAATGTAAAAGAAGCATTAAAAGAAGGCGGAATCATGTCAGCACAGTCAGAATCCCCTTTTATAAATCAAGCGGAAATGAAAAAAATGTATCCGCTTTTAAGAAAAGTATTTCCGATAGTTGATACATTTACAGGCCCGATTCCTTCGTATCCGGGCGGGTACTGGAGCTGGTGTTTCTGTTCTGAAACTGTGAAGCCGCTTTCTTTTATAGATGAAACAAGAGCGGAAAAAGTTGCAAAACAATGCAAAATTTATAACAAAGATTATCATCTGGCACGTTTTGCACTGCCGAATTTTGTAAAAGAATTAACAAAATAATAATTTGCTGAATAAATTGTCCGAAAAATTTGAAAAGGTGTGCAGGTACCGACTCCACGCAGCAGGCACCTGTGAAATTAAATTAAATTAGATTAATGCGAAATAATTACACCCTGTACTTCTTTTTGCACATTCAAAGAGTTTTGCAGGCTTTGCATTAGTTCAGCCGCGGTATTTGCCGAATAGAATTTCCCGCTTGTCACAAGAGCAGTGCATTTTAGCTGATTATTAGCTTCTTGATCATAGATATTAAAAGCAATAACATCTATAAAAATATCCTGTCTTGTTTTTGTAAGCTCCATCACATAATCACAGGGGCTTTCATCACAATTTTCTCCGCCGTCAGTCAGGAGTATAATCCTCTTTTTACCTGATACACCGGCAAAATCTGAATTTACAGCCTGTTTTAGAGAATACGTGATAGGCGTCCATCCTGTTGGTTGCAAAGAAAATAGTGCGCTTTGAATCTGCGGGGCGCTTCCTTTTATCATCGGTACAATCAGATTGCTTGCCTTGCAGGCCATACCCGGCATAAAATATCCGCCTTTATGCCCATATACACGTAATCCTACGCGTTTATCCGGAGGAATTTGGGGCAGCAGTTCCTGCATAGTGTCTAAAACCATATTTATTTTTTTTGTACCGTGCAATTTTTCTGTCATACTGTTTGAAAAATCCACAATAAAAAGAATAAATTCATCACTTTCTTTTTGTGCAGAACCCTTTTGTGTCAAGGCATTCATACTCAGGGTATTTACAAATAACATAAAAAATACTATAAATATAATAAATATAAGTTTTCTGGAAATTGAATTCATAAATTTAGGAGTCCGTTATGCCGGATAATTTTTTTGATACACCAAAGCGTGAATTTTTTGATGTGCTTAATACACGTAAAACTATCAGAAAATACACAAATAAAATACCCCCCGTTGAGGCAATAAAAATTATAGCCGATGCGGGCAGACAGGCTCCCAGTGCTACCAATACCCAGAATTGGGAGTTTATTGCAATTTATGATGACAAAATGAAAGAAAAAATGGCACAATGTGTTGAAAACAAATACGATGAACTTCAGGCAAGAGTAGAAAATGAAATAGACAAAGCAAAGCTGAACGGGTATAAATACTACTCAATGTTTTTCACAAAAGCACCGGTCGTTTTTGCTATTGTCGAGCAGAAACGTGTATCAACAATGCTTACCATTCTGGAAAATAGCGGAATGACAAAAGAAGAATTGAGTTGTTATGATAATCGTTCTTCTATACTCAGTATGGGTGCTGCTATTGAAAATATGTCCCTTGCGGCAAATGCTCTGGGGCTTGCCACATGCTGGATGTGCGCACCTCTTGTAGCTTACAAGGAATTTAGTGAGCTGTTAAATATTGGTAAAGGCAACAAGGTAATATCTCTTTTGACAGTCGGTTATCCGGACGGAGATAATTTTTCCCGTCCCCCCAAAAAATCTTTAGAAGAAGTGTTTAGAATAGTTTAAAAAGATTTATATAACTGTTTTTACTAAAAATAGTCTAAAATCGTTACACTTTTATATCTTATATTATTCGATGACGATTTTGCTGTACTGACATATTTTTTACATGTTAAATTATCAATATATCTCTATATACATCTAATCTAGTGTCGCAGTTGCCGCCGGCTGTCTTGAAATCAGACGTTCGGGAAAAGCGTGGTTTTCCCTCACAAGGGGCGTTCCCTCTCTTCGTTCGGTCTGCCCCGTCTGATTCCGCTTTCTTGTAATTTTTTCCCGCTCGTTGCTGTCGCTGACTATGCTTCGCTGCCGTCAGCTTCGCACTCGCTCACCGGGTTTCACCCGTCCGGAATTCCGCTGTCTTGAAATCAGACGCTGCGGAAAACTCACCGTTTTCCTTCGCTGTGGCACTGGGTGCTCCCGTTTTCCTTCGCTGTGGCACTGGGTGCTCCGCACACGGCGTGCCAGTCTGATTCCGCTCAACGCAGCCGGCACCTGCTCACCTTTGACTTCTTTTGCCACTCTGCCGAACAAAAGTTGACTAAATGTCAAGTTTTATGAGAGGGCTTTGATTTCGTGCAAAATGTCTTCACGTATAGTGAACAAATGACACTCACCTACTCTGTGTTTCGAAGACAGGCTCACTACTGCTCGCTTCGCTATGCGTGTTCGCTTTGTCAAAAATTTTGCTCTTTCCATCCATTTTGACTTGACATTTAGTCAACTCAAAACGGAGTCCTTCTTATCGCAAAATTTTCTCGGACATACTATAGTTTGAACGTATAATATCAAATTAGAGTAATTTTACAGGAGGCAGGCTCAGACTCAGCCCCTCCATTCCGAGAATTGATTCAAACACTGCTTCTGAGTATGTCGGATGGGCAAATACAGTATTTAAAATATCTTCTGTTTTCAATTCATTATCAATCATCAAAGAAAACTGATGAATCAAGGAAGATGCTTCCGGACACACGATATGAGCTCCTGCAATTTTATTATCAACAGAAAGAACTTTAACAAATCCGTCAATCTCATCATCCGCAAAAGCCTTGCCTAAAGCAGATACAGGAAAAGTCGATACTTTATAGTCTATACCGGCAAGCATCTCTTCTGTTTTCCCGATCCAGGCAATTTCCGGATTGCCGTAAATAACGGAAGGAACTCTGAGTATATCAAAATGAACCTGTTTATTGCCGGCAATAAAATCTACAACGGATATTGCCTGATGCACTGCGCTGTGTGCAAGCTGCATTTTTCCGTTTATATCTCCTATTGCATAGATGTTTTCATAATTTGTTTGAAAATTATTATTAACTTTGACAAACCTTCCGTCTTTTTCAAACCCGATACCTTCCGGCAGCACAGGTTCTCTGCCGGCAGCACACAGAATAATGTCAGGATTTAAAATCTGTCCGTTTGAAAGCGTAACTGTTTTGTTAGAAATACTGTCAACTTTTGCACCTGTAAAGAATTTTATTCCGCTCTTTTTAAACAGCCTGTCGAGCCGTTTTGAAACATCAGCATCCGCAGCCGGAAGCAGTCTGTCAGCAAGTTCAACCACCGTAACATTTTTATCAAGTGAGCTGAATATCCTTGCCCATTCAACACCTATGGCGCCGGAGCCTGTTATAAGAATATTTTCCGGCAATTGTGACAGATTTAAAATATCATCGGAATTCAAAATAAATTTGCCGTCACGTTCAAGGTCTTTTAACTGTGCAGGTTTTGAACCTGTTGCAAGAATCATATTTTTGCACTGATAAACCTTCCCGTCAGCTTCTATTTTGTCTTTAGCATCAATTTTTGCCTCTGCATTGATTATTTCAACACCGTAGCTTTGAACAAGCTTTGTCAGCGATTTTTGTAGTTTTTCGACAATTTCATTTTTACGGTTAAAAATTTTTTCGTAATTATATGATTTGTCACTGATTTCAATACCGAATTTTTCAGCTTTTTTTAGATTTTTATAAAAATCGCTGCAATGAAGAATAGTTTTAGTCGGGATACATCCTTTATTCAGACACACCCCGCCCATTTGTTCTTTTTCAAAAATAATAACGGACAAACCTTTTTGCGCAGCACGTATTGCGGCGCTGTATCCTGCAGGCCCCCCGCCTATAATACCCAAATCAAAATTATTTTCCATTTTATAATTATGACAATTTATGCTGATTTTGGCAATCTATTTATGCATTAAAAACTTTAGCTTTGTTTGTCTCGGCAGATTCTTTTGTTTTAGCAATAAGCATTTTACAAAAATATACAGGAAAAGATAATGCAGCCCCAAGTTCAATTGATGGTATTATAAGAGATTTCACGGATTTTTTTCTAATAACACCTGTTAAAAAAGATAATACTGAAATAATCAAACCTATAGCGATTGATTGCTTCATATCTCTTATATCTTTTTTGTGTTCTTGTTTGATTGTAGAAACTCTTTCTTGTTCAGGAATAGTATTAAATCCCATTTTTTCTCTAATGGATTGTTTACAATTTATTTTTGTATAAGCAGTCTGTGTTTGCTGGTTAAATATTTTCATAAGATAAATCCTTGTTGTTTAAATTATAAAACAGTATCTAGAATTTTATCAACAGCATGCCTGGCAATATGTCTTATCTTGTCATTTTGTATAATGTTTAATCCGTTTTTCAATTGTATGCCAAATTTAGAAATAGCATCAATATTAGACATATGTGGATTATTTTTGTTTGCTTCACAAAACTCAATACAGGCTCTTCCTGTTAACTGATGAAGACTATAAGATATTGTTGCATTTGCTGCATTCCCTACCGCAGGCCAAACAGTAAGAACAGATGCAGCAGCATGGGTCCCTAATATGGCACCTACTGACACGCCTGTAATTGCTGCTGTATAACCGCCATTTAAATTATATGTTTTAAATACTCTTTTACACATTTCTTTTGTAATATAGGTTAATGCAATTTTGTCTCCTATTCCTGTATTTGCAAGAGCTGCCGCTGTTGTGGCTGCACTTAAAGACCATCTATTGACAATTATTTCTGCTTTATCTTTAGGATTTGTTATATCTGTAAAAAAATGCCAAATTTTACCAAAGGAGGGTATTGAAGTTATATTATTGTGGTTTAATAAAGATGCATTGTAATCTAAAACACTTTTAATAAGACATAGATTTTCTATATCTTTTGGGCTATTTTTTTTATCCAATAATTGTTCATTAACACATTTTGATAAACCTAAAAGTGAAGCTTTTAATATTTTTTTGTTTTGGAACAATTCCGTAATTAACTCAGGATTATTAAAAATTTGTGTATACGCTTTTAATTTTTTGTCTTTGTTTGTTTTGTTACTATAAAGTTCATAAAAAGTAGTTGGTGACATCAAATCAGTAATGTCAATATTGATATTATTGATTTTTGGGATACTAACAAATTCATCGTTTTCTATTATGTTGTTGTTTTTATACGAATATTTTTGTAAATTTTGGGGCTTTTGTCTGTATGGTACATTAACTATATTTTGTAGCATTATTAATCTAAATCCAATATACTTTTGATTGTTTCCTTAACAAATTTAAATATATTTTTAAATATTTCAATAGCATTTTCTGCTTTATCCGCAAGTTCTTGATTAAGTAAATCATCAATTTGCTCAGATGTATGATTACTTCCCCCATTTGATGCTGGCCTGCCCGTATAAGGGTGCCCAAAAGGACCATTTAAAATCTTTGCATAATCATTATTGATTAATTCTCTTCTGGAAAATTCATTATTTAATAAAGCATTAGGGCGAATTCTATTTTTTGCTACGTTATTTATAAAATTAATATTTTTAAAAGAAACTTTAGTATCACTTATTTTATTAATCATTGTTATACCTTTAATATATTTAGTTATAAAATATCATTTTTATGTTATCATGGCAATAAATTAGGTGTAATACATTTACAAAACTTTTTATTTTATGATCCAAATAAGAGATAAAAGAAATATCCTGGTTCACACAGGTTTAAACAAAAATATTATTAAACAAATAAACAAAGCTGATATACGTTTTATAGAACATGCCTTTTTAAACAATTACAATATTGATGCAAATTTTTCAAATAACAAAATAAGTGCTGGATATTTTGCACTAATTTTGAATATATTTGAAGAATTATCTGTCAGATACAAACTACCATTTGACGCATTACCCCCAAGAATAAGATGTTTTAATTCCGATAAACTTGTCAGCAAAAATATTGGAAATGCATTTTGTATAACAGATACAAAAAAAATATTTGTTGATGAATCTCCTTTTGAAATGCGTTCTATTTTTATTAAACATATTGATTCCTGCATAAACGATGCAAAAAAAATTTACAAAGATTATAAAAATAATTTAAGAAGTTCTGGACACTTCTTATCACAGGGTATACATGAATGGTGCCATAATATACACATAGATAAAATAATGAAAACTTATGGATATGATGGGAATTCCCAAAATTTACAAATTTATTACAATAAAAAGACAATCTCAAATCCTCAAGGATTGCAGGTTATTTTCAATTTTAACAAACCAATTAAAGACTCTTGCAATAAGCAAGAAATAATAAATTCAATAGGAACATATGCGGCTACTTCAAAAATGGAATTTTTTGCTGAATTTTTGACTAAGTTAATCACAGACAGTTTAAATAGCAAAACAATATTACCATCATGTAATCCAATGGATAAATTATATAAATACTCAAATCATTTGCAAAAACTTTTTAAAACACTATTTGAATTTTAATTAAATATTTTGATATATTAGCTAAAATAAGCACATTATGTAGAAATTATATTGTGTAAGATTAAACATAAATTATTTTAATAAAACAGCGTTAGAAAATTTAACCTTTCAAAAACAATAACGGACAAACCTTTTTGCGCAGCACGTATTGCTGCACTGTATCCTGCAGGTCCTCCGCCTATAATACCCAAATCAAAATTATTTTCCATTTTATAATTATGACAATTTATGCGGATTTTGGCAATTTTTTATAATATTTTTTGTTTATATATACAGGTTGGTTTTTAGGAAAATTTATGACTTTATTGGCAGGCAAAAAAATATTACAATCAGTGCTAAGAAGTACACCTTATAATTTAAAAGGTGTACAAAACACCCAGCATTTAAATTTTTCTCTGTCCAATCCTTATGTATTGGAAGGGTGTGATGAGGTTATATTAAATAACTCGGGAAAAATTAAAAAATATCTTGAAGGAAAACCTTTAACAGAAGTTACAAATTTGTTCGATGAGTTATCTAATAAAGCCGCTTCTGTTTCCGAAATTTTTAAGACACTGCAAACGAAACTGAGCAGGCAGGAATTATCGGCATATTTAGAGAAGAACCATCTTAAAGATTTATACAAAGTGTTTTTAAAAACCGGTGACACAGGCTTGTTTAGTACATTTTTAACAAAGTCTTTAAAATCCTGTGTTCAAGACAAAACTGCAATACTGAAAAAAGAAAACAAAATATTAAACAGTTGGAAAAGCAGTCTTGTCTCAAGACTAAACGGACAGCAAACAGGCTTCAACAAAGAAGAATTGTATAAACTGTATCAAAAAGCTTTTAACGGTACTAAAGTCCCTTCCGGTGTAAACTATGATGCTTTTATTTATCTTAATGACCTGAATCCGCAAATTGCATCAAGGTTTGATGCACACGGTCTTGCTAAGATAGGCGTTGCCGACCAGTTATTGCAGCTTAACAATCTCTTGTCAAAAGGGATAGATAAAAACCGCCAATTTTTTACGGCACCGCTTGCTGTTGCGGATGATGCAGCGGGCATCGGCGCAGGGCTGGGCACAGCAGGCGGGCATGCATATCGAGACGGTTCTTTTATTGTCGTAGCGGCAAAAGATAAGAAATTGGCAAATGACGGTATCCGCTATGTAATAGTAAACGATGCCTATTACAATATAATTGATGATTTAGCAAAAAGATTCCCCAATCAGCAGTTTATAAGAGCGGATAAGGCTGCAGAATTTTTTAATGCGATGTGAGCTATTTTTCAATATAATCCAATAATTTTTGTTCATCGGCTGTTAATTCATCCAGCAATTTTTTTGTCACAAGTTCAGCATGAATTTCGTGAGTAAAGTTTTCATCAGCATATAATGAAAGATTTGATACTGTATTTTGAAATTCTGCAGGAATCTTTTTTACTGAAAAAGCAATCAATCCGGGCTGTGTGCAATGAACACATTCGTGTGTGATGGTATGTAGCCGATGACCGGTAGATTGCATCCATTCATCTGCATTTTCGGGGTTGATTATGATTATTTTTTTATTATCAACAGCAAAGCTTATACCGCCGTAAGGAAAGTATTTATTGTATATAATACAGTCAGGAAGAGGAAAGTCTTTTTCTTTTAATATTTTTACTGCATCAAGGCACATTTGAGCACATTCTTTATTATTGTCAAAATAAGTCTCTTTTATATTATATTTGTATTTTAGCTCATTCTTAATTTTTATAATATCCGGTTTTGTATCTTTTTGGGATATATCTTTAAAAAATGACAGCAGTTTTTTATCTGTTTTTGCTTTTAATTTATAAAAATATTGTTCTAATGCCAGATTTGTTGTATGTCTTTTTGCTGCATTTTGCCATAATGATTTTTCTGCAATTTGTGAGTTTTCATATTTTTCCAGTACACTGTATGTGATGTCTTCCAGTGCAAGATTGTATTCCATTTCATCTCTTGCTTTTTCAAAATTTTTTATCAAATTTTTATTGATATCGTATTTTCTTAAATTTTCTGCCATTTTCTTTTTATTTTTAGAAAATTCGGTTTCAAAACTATCGCACGATAAACCAGAAGATATTTGCTGCTTTTTATTGTTACAATACTGATTATTTACAGGCAATAAGTTATTAATGTATGAAATTTCCATAGGCAGACCATTTTTTGTATTTTTTAACTTTTTATATATATTAAAAACAAATAAAGAAAATTTTTTGCTTAATAAATGATGTCTGAGGCGGCCTCGCTTGTAGAAGTGTACACGGAGTGCGAGTGACGCAAAGACTAGCATTTTTCGGAAGTGACCTCATGCACTTGTTGCCTGTGCCGGACTTGTTTGCGATGAATGGACTTGATTAATGCACAGGTTCAACAAGTAGTTGGAGTCAGTTGACTATATGAAATTTAAAAATAAAAAGGGACAGACAAAAAATCTGTCCCTTTTTATTTTATAATTTTATTTAAATACTAACAGCTTGCTGATGCTTTGCATTTTTCAATTGCATCTTTAACTTTTTGAACAATTTCTTTTTGTTCTTCAAATGTTAATTCCGCAAACATAGGCAAACTCATTACATGCTGTGTATCATATTCTGTTTTTGGCAAATCACCCATTTTGTATCCGAGGTGTGCATGAACTTTTTGCATGTGCAGAGGTATGGGGTAATAAAGCATTGCACCTACGCCGTTTTCCTGAAGCATTTTTTGTACCTCATCACGGTTAGGAACTTTGATTGTGTACTGGTGATAAACACAGTAAGTGTCATCAAGTTCTTTCGGTGTCTGTACATCTTCATATCCTTTGAAAAGTTCTGTATATCTGTGTGCTACTTCTCTTCTCATTTTGTTCCATTCATCAATGTAATTCATTTTTACACGGAGAATAGCTGACTGAATTTCATCAAGACGGCTGTTTACACCGATTTCATCGTGGTGATATCTTACGGCTCCGCCATGGTTTCTCAATGCAGTCATTCTGTCTTTTAAGTAATCGCTGTTTGTTACAGCCATACCGCCGTCACCCATGCCGCCTAAGTTTTTGGTCGGGAAGAAGCTGTAGCAGCCGATATCGCCGAAGGAACCGACTTTTTTGCCTTTAAATTCAGCACCGATAGCCTGACAGCAGTCTTCTATAACGTATAGATTATAGCGTTTTGCTATGTCCATAATTACTTCCATATTAGCAGGCTGTCCGTAAAGGTGTACAGGCATGATTGCTTTTGTTTTCGGTGTAATTTTTGATTCAATTTGTGTAACATCCATATTGAATGTATCAGGGTCTATATCTACAAATACGGGAGTAGCTCCGACAATTTCTATAGATTCGGTTGTTGCAACAAACGTAAATGCAACAGTTATAACTTCATCGCCTTTACCTATATCCAGTGCTCTCAATGCAAGATGAAGTGCGTCAGTACCGGAATTGAGCCCTATAGCATGTTTTGTACCAAGATATTGTGCAAACTCTTGTTCAAGAGCTTTTGTATTCGGTCCTAAAATATAAGAACCTGAACGCAACACATCCACTACTGCTTTTTCGATTTCAGCACCTGTTTGTTTGTACTGCCTTTTCAAATCTACTATAGGAATCATATAAATCTCCTTTACTCATACATCCTTAACTATTACTTAATTTTACCACTGCCAAAACCGTCCTTTATAAAATCTTTACAAAGGAAGCTTCTATCAAAACATCGGGTTCAAACATTTTTACATGCTCAATTTGTAACTTTGTACAGTCATTGATATCATTTATATCAAACCCTTCCACATAATTTTTGCCGTCTTTGTCTCCCAGTATCTTGGGTGCAATGAATTGATAAAGTTTGTCTGCAAGGCCTGCTTTTATAAATCCACCGTTTAACATACCGCCTGCTTCAACAAGAATGCTTCTTATGCCTTTTTCATAAAGTGTTTGTACAAGATAATTTAAATCTATTTTACCGGATATTTTGCTGAGAGGACATTTTATTACTTCTACATTTTTATTTTTATGTTCAATTATCGTCTTTTCTGCTACAGCCCAGAAGACTTTTGTACCATCATCATTAAATACATTGGAATCCGGATTACAGGCAGCTTTTGAATCCACAATAATTCTAATCGGATTTTTTCCGTTTTTCATCCTGCAGGTTAAAGAAGGATTGTCAGCGATAACCGTGCCAGAACCTGTCAGTATTGCATCGTATTTGTTTCTGAGTTTTTGAACGTAATTTCGTGCTTTTTCATCAGTAATCCATTTTGATGAACCTGTTTTAGAGGCAATTTTTCCATCCAGTGTTGCTGCTGTTTTTATTGCAATAAACGGCATTTTTACAATCTGGTTTTTCATAAATATTTCATTTAGGGATTTGCATTCATTTTCAAGGATACCCAGCACAACTTCAACTCCTGCATTTTTCAGCTTTTCAATCCCCCGGCCCGAGACAACAAGATTAGGGTCGCTGCAGCCTATAACAGCTTTTTTTATTCCTCTTTTTATAATCATATCCGCACAGGGAGGAGTCTTTCCGTAATGTGAACAAGGCTCAAGGCTTACTATAATTGTTCCTCCTTCAATATTTATGCCTCTGTCATCAGCCATTTTTATCGCATTAACTTCAGCGTGTGCTGCACCGTATTTTTTGTGCCAGCCGTGTCCTGCAATATTACCGTTTTTGTCCAGAACAACCGCACCGACAAGAGGGTTGGGGGATACTTTGCCTTCTCCTTTTATTGCCAGAGTAATACATTTTTTCATGTATTTTTCATAGTTTTTTTGCATACAAGTATTTTAATTTAGTAACTATTTGTATTCAACTGTTTATGTTTTAAGATTGGTGCTAATATAATATGGGTATTAGTATCAAAAAAGTATAAAATTATGATAACAAGACGAAAATCAAAACAAATACAAATAGGTAATGTAAAAATAGGCGGCGACGCTCCGATTTCTGTCCAATCCATGTGTAATACGGATACAAGAGATGTCCATTCAACTGTAAATCAGATTAAAGAGCTGGAGGATGCCGGCTGTGAGCTTATACGTCTTGCTGTTCTTAACAAAGATGCGGCTGCAGCAATTAAAAAAATCAAAAAACAGGTAAAAATTCCTGTAATAGCAGATATACACTTTGATTATCGACTTGCTGTCCAGTGTATAGAAAACGGTATAGATGCTCTGCGCATAAATCCCGGAAATATAGGAAAAGATGAAAATGTAAAAAAAGTTGTAAGTTTGGCAAAAACTAATAATGTTCCGATAAGAATAGGGATAAATGCAGGTTCACTTGAGAAAGAGCTGGCTGCACTTGATTTGCCATTACATGAAAAAATGGTAAAAAGTGCGATGCACCATATTAGAATACTTGAAGACAATAACTTTGATAAAATTAAAATTTCATTAAAATCAAGCAGCGTATTAACAACCATAGAAGCATACAGACAGATTGCAAAGATTGTGGATTATCCGCTGCATCTTGGTGTTACGGAAACGGGAACTTTAAAAGGCGGATTGATAAAATCATCTGTCGGGCTCGGGACACTGCTTGCAGAAGGAATAGGAGATACAATAAGAGTTTCTCTTACAGAAAATCCTGTTGAAGAAGTACACGCAGGATACGGTATCTTAAAGTCACTGGAATTGAGACAAAGAGGCATTAATTTTATTTCTTGTCCTACGTGCGGAAGATGCCAGATAGATTTAATCGGTCTTGCGAAAAAGGTTGAAGATGCTTTGGAAAATATTGATAAGCCTCTTACCATTGCTGTTATGGGTTGTCCTGTAAACGGCCCGGGTGAAGCAAAACATGCCGACTACGGAGTGGCAGGTGCTATAAAAGAAGGGTATATTTTCAAAAAAGGTGAAATAATAAAAAGAGTTCCTGAAGAAGATATATTAAAAGAACTGTTATTATTAATAGAAAATGAAAATTAATAAATACCCTTTTAAAAGGATTTGCCTAAAGGTAAAAAATACTATATTATATTAAGTATAAGTTATAAATGTGAGGATAATTAATGAAAAATTTTGCAAAATATTTTGTATTGGGTGCTGTATTGACATTAATTCCTGTATATTCATATGCAGGTGATATTTCTGTTAAGGATACTACTTCACCGGAATTTATACAAAATCAGGGTTATTCTTCTGAAGTATCCAGAATTATTGAAGTAAAAACAAAAGATTTGTCTACACCGTTATCTACGGAAAAGCCTTCTAACTGGGTAAGATTTGGCCGATATGTCAGAGAGACAATTGATCCTACTTATGCACCTCCAGGTAAATTTGTTAATCATAATACCAGATTTGAAAGCTCAACAATAGATGATTTATAATCCGTTAATTATTTTATGTACAAAAAGACTTCTGATAAAATTCAGAGGTCTTTTTGTATAGAGACTGTCTAATATGTTAAGAAATGTTAAGAGAACTTGACATGTTATAAATCATGCCAAAAACCATGGCATGCATGAGTTTCAACTCATTTTATATTTTTGATTTTTAGTATATACATTGATAATTTGTCTATTATTTGTACATGTTTTATAATTAACAATATATTAGTTCATCTAATATGTATTTTCTTGGGAAGAGGGTTAATGTTCAAATGACTACAGTTGAAGATAACTTATCTGAGCTGAGAAAAGAAATTGTACCTTATAAACCTGTTATAATTGCTGTAACAAAGTATTTCGGAACAGAAAAGCTTGTAGAAGCTTATCAAGATGGATTAAGAGATTTTGGAGAAAACAGAGTCCAGGATGCACTTGAGAAATTTGGCAGTCTGGATGACGAGATAAAGAAAAATTCACGTTTTCATTTAATCGGACATCTGCAGTCAAATAAAGTAAAAAAAGCTGTCGGCAATTTTTACTTAATCCAGTCAGTAGACTCTCTAAAGCTTGCAAAAGCAATATCTGATGAAGCTCAAAAACAGGGGATAGTTCAAAAAATTCTTTTGCAGGTAAACAACGCTAATGAAGAGTCTAAGACAGGATTTAGTGTTGATGAGATAAAAAGGGATTTTAAAGAAATAATTTCTCTGGACGGTATTTGTGTTGAAGGTCTTATGAACATAGCTCCGATAGCTGATGAAGTCACTTTGTGCAAGCTGTTTACCGGCATGAGAGACTTGAAAGCAGAGTTAGAAACAAAATACTCTTATAAGCTGAAAGAATTATCTATGGGGATGAGCAGTGATTATAAGCTGGCTGTAAGATACGGTTCTACAATGATAAGAATTGGAAGAAAGCTATTTATATAAAATATCGGGAGGAGAAAAAATTGGCAGGCGTTTCAGACAAAATTAAATCAATAGTTGGTTTTTTAACATCAGGTTTTGAAAACAGAGATGATATATTTGAAGACATGGCTTCAGAAATGGATGAATATCCGGTTTCTGATAATCTTGCTTTGGAGCCGATGTACTCATCAAAATCTACTCAAAACACAAATGTAGTTAGTCACCCAGGATTTAAAGGGTATGAAGTTGTGGTTTCTGAGCCTCGTTCTTATGAAGAATCAGTTTCTATTGTAAAACAGTTAAAAGACAAAAAAACAGTTATATTGAATCTTCATTTGCTTGACAAAGAACAGGCAATGAGAATAGTAGATTTTCTTTGCGGTGCAACACACGCATTAAACGGAAATCAACAAAAAATCGGTGACAGCGTATTTATCTTTACACCGAGCAATGTTGCTTTAAGCTCTGAATCACAAAAAAGCAAATTTATTAGAGATGCTTTGTGGAATCAGCCGCAGTAGCGGATTTCCGGACGGGTGGAACCCGGAGAGCTAGGACTCCGTGCGAAAGGTTCCGGTGGATGTTTCGGATGAGGGTTTCTAAGAGTGAAATGGAGTTTCTCCGAGCAGTGTAGAACTTAAAAGAAAAAATTGTTTGAGCGAGATAATTAATAAATTCATAATCAGCAAACAAGAATAGTTGGGGATATAATTTAAGCCGCGTATTATATACACGGCTTTTTGTTTTGTATATAGATAATATGTATTATGTAAAATATTTTATAAGTGCGCATATGATATTCCTTTTTTAGTGCTGATTCCGTCCTCCCAAAACACTCAAAAAGAAACTCATATACATACTCATTTTTACAAAAAAATTGCAGGGTGTTTGTTGTGCATCAGGAGGTATAAAGTGTTTACTTCTTCGTTCCGAAAAATCCGCCCTTGCGGGTAGGATTTTAAGTCACTCTGAAGCAAACACTTTATACCTTATTGATTTATACAAATAATAGCAGGGGGTACGGGGGCGGCACGCCCCTGTTGTAACCTTGGTTAAAAACAAAAATAGAATGCGCTTAAATCTATATAATCCGACCTTTGTAAGAACTCTGTGTAAAAGGTGCCGGTGGCACGTTTTACACAGAGGCAGGCTAAGTCAGATACGAAGTATCTGCGTGCCGTATAAACAATTACAGAAAGTTACACAAACAACAACAAACGAGGTACTGTCCGAGGGCTGAGAAATTATAACAAACACAATGGTATCTGTAACTTTAGCAATTTTGACAGCCCGAGTTGCCGAGACAGGTTTGCGCGAAGTGAGCCAAGGCTGAAGCCTTACGCGAAGGCGGATGGCGTAACGCCGTTTATGGCGAACGAGTAAGACAGTGTTACTTTCTGTATGAATGAAACAGCAGGTCGGGAGTTTCCAGGTCGGGAGTTTCTTGGGCTCCACCCGTTCTTTGCTCCAAAGAATGGGTGGAACATATAACATAAATTTTATCTTTTATGTTCATTTTTTCTTTTTGCATCGCAACAAAAAGAAAAAATGAACAAATAAAAAAGATAAATGTTTTTTTACATAATACATATTATCTTTATGTTACGGAATGTAAACATAAGTTTGACATAGCCACAAACCCAGTCATAATGCCTAATAGGATAGGATAGATGAAGCTGGAATACTGCATTATCAATTTTTTTAGATAAATTTACTTATTAAACATGTAGGTAATAGTAAGACTCGAAAGGTAGGAAAAAATGACAACATTTGCAGTAAATTACGGATGGACTCCTGAAGCTATAGCTAAAGATAAAGCTTTGAAAGAAAAGTATGGCAATAGTGCACATATAACTCCAGTTTCTTCTTATCAAATTCCTGATTCATACAAACACGCGATTAAAAGCACGCCTGAAGAAGATACATATTTTTTTAATACTAATAAAAAACAGGAGACAGCCAAAAAAACATCTGCCTTTAAAAAAGTTTTAATAGGTACTGTATTGGGCGGACTTGGAATATTGGCATTTAAAAATAATCCACAAATAAAAAACTTCTTTAATAAATTAATAGAAAAATACGTTAAAGCTCCTAAAAAAACTTCTGTTAATCACCACGCACCTGTTACAGTTACAGAAAAAGATAAGGAGATGTTGAATTTAGTTTTAGAAAAGTTGAGAAATTTAGTTAATTAATAAAGCAAAAACGAAATATGCAAAGGAAATAGTTAATGACTCAGCCGATTGTATCAAGATTAAGTATAATCAAGATACCCCATTTGTGAAAGGGTCGATTTTACGTAATTTGGAAAACGAAGGTTCAAAATGGGCAACTATTACATTGAAAGACGGTAAAGAAGTTGTTATTAAATATAATCCCAATAATCCAAATTCCTTTATAAAATATCCTGAGTATTCTACCTGGGAAAGCGGCGGCTTAGATATTGGATTATTTGATTTAAGTAGTTGTGACGATGCTTTGAAAACAATTGCAGAAGGTTTAAAAAAGCATGGGTATGATACAAATGCTATTGTTAATGAACTTAAAAATTTAATGACATTATAGTTTGTTAATAGTTACAAAAAGACCGCTTAAAAAAGCGGTCTTTTTCTCTCTTTAATTTATGATTAATCCATATTTTTTCTGATTTTTTCTTTTGTGGAATCTAAGGATTTAATTTTCTTTTCAGTTTCTTTTATTTGTTTTGCTTTAAGCTTTCTTTGTTCTTTTATTATTCTGTACTGGTTATCAATATCAGAGTATTCGTTTTTGTATTGAATAAGCTGGTTTCTGATTTCCACTTGTGCACCGTCCAATTGCATCAATGCACTTTGCAGGTTGCTGTTTTCTGCCGGTGCTGCAGTGTTTACAGCATTTGTCGTTGAAGTTTGCACTGCCGAAATTTTTGGTACTTCAGAAATTGTACTTTTAGCAGGCTGTTCTTTAGCAGCTGTTGTTATTGATTCTGTAATAGGCACACTTTCAAAAACAGGTTCGTAAGGCATGGATTCGGCAGAAGCTGTCATAATAAATTGTGTGCTCAGTGCTGCTGCTGTGATGATTGCCGTTGTAATAATACTTTTTTTCATGGGGAATCTCCTTTATAAAATATTTAATAATATTGTTTTGATATAGATATATTTTAATTTTATTAGAACAAATTTAAACATGCCTCATCTAATGAAGTGATTTATCCAGGCTTTTATATGTTTGTCATGGAACAAAATATAAGTCATGCGTCATGATTTTTGTGAAAAAAATATAAAATATTACATTAAAAAAGATAATTATAAAGAAATATGAAGCTGAAAAGTCAGCTATATCAACGATTTTAAAAATAACATAAAATTTTTAGAAAAATATCTAAAAAAAATGCTTGAAATAAAAAAATCTTTGGGATACATTAATAGAGTGGTCAGCGGGCCACCGAGGGAACTGCTTAAAGCGGTGAGTTTGACTCCCTGATAAATTATAAGTAAGCCCTTTTAATAATTAAACTAGTTCTTGTTTGGAATGGTTTGAAATTAGCTGAAATTTAAATTAATAACAAATTTAAATAAATCACTTGACAACAAAATTTAACGTGTTACGATGAGGTAACGTCTTGAAGGATGAGTTGGAAACCGTTTGTGGTTGACTAAAATCTGAAAAAAAGTTTCCGCTGAGTAGCTTCAACAATTAACTTTGTGATGTTATTTGGCAAAGTTTGAACCTTGAAAATAGAATAGCTAAAAACGATAATACCTGTTGATTCAACAACAAATAAAATTAACGGACACGATTTAAGCAAAGTCGAGCAGGAAGCGAAAGCTTCCGATGGACATAAACTTTCTGACAATGGAGAGTTTGATCCTGGCTCAGGACGAACGCTGGCGGCGTGCTTCATACATGCAAGTCGAACGAGAAGCAGGAGCTTGCTCCTGTGGAAAGTGGCGGACGGGTGAGTAACATGTAGGAAATCTGCCCAAGAGCGGGGGACAACAGTTGGAAACGACTGCTAATACCCCATATGAGCTGGCCTGAAATGGCTATCTTGAAAACTCCGGTGCTCTTGGATGAGCCTGCACCTGATTAGCTAGTTGGCGGGGTAAATGCCCACCAAGGCGATGATCAGTAGCTGGTTTGAGAGGATGATCAGCCACAATGGGACTGAGACACGGCCCATA
>CASFNW010000026.1 GCA_949296245.1 uncultured bacterium | reverse complement strand
TGAAGAATATTTGTTCGATGAAAATTATAAACTAATACATAAACAATCAACCTCACTTAAAAATATCAATGAAATCCGGGATATAATAGAAAATTTGGTTAAAAATGCACTTGTATTAGAAAAAGAATTAGGAAAACCTCAAGATATTGAGGGCGGTATAAAAAATGGACAATTATACCTCTGGCAGACAAGAAATATAGTAAAGAAAATTCATCAATAAGTTGCAGGTTATAAAATTGAATCTTCACATATCATTAATAGCACTAATAGTCGTGAAAATTTTTCCGACCTCGTTTTAAATTTTTCTAAAAATTTGCGGAACTGGACTATTCCGAAATAATCAAATTATCCGTACAACTCAAAAACAGTGCGTATCTCACTGAAATTTTGCAAATCTCAATCTATCCGTACAGTCCAGAAAAAGTCCAGTTTTCCAGTTTAATTTTTTTGGTAAACTTAATTTTTCCGACCCGGAAACTCCCACACAAAGCCAACTTTACCAAAATAATCTGTCTATCCGTACAAATCAAACTGGACAAAAAAATACAACTATTACATATCGTTAACTGACTTGACTGTATCCTGGCTCAAGGTTATGCTAAAGCCAACCTCTTTTTTATTTAATGGCGGAGAGGGTGGGATTTGAACCCACGGTGCATTGCTGCACACAGACTTTCGAGATCCGCACCTTAAGCCACTCGGACACCTCTCCTTGTGTTTTATTGTATAACAAAACTTTCAAAAACTTAATCTTTTTTCTTCTCTACACCTGGAGCATCTTTTATAACAAACGGGCGTACAAACGCATATGTACCGTACAGTGAAGTCAACAACCCTGCAACTGAAAGAAATAAAGATGTCTTTTTCATTTTTTGCGCCAGCAATCCGCCGATAGTCAAAAGAGTAGTCCCTGTCATAATCCCGAGATAGCCTTTAAAAATAGTGCGTGGAACAACAATTGTATCTGTCATGTCAGCAGAGTTTTTTACTGATGTGTGAAATTTTTCCAGAAACTTATCTTTCTTTTCTTCTGAAGTTTGGGATAATTGTTTAAAATTAGGTGTAATGGGGTTAATTTTCATAGTATATACCTGTTTTCTACATACTATGATTTTAATACATAAATCATTACCTGCAAGCGGGTTTGTCGCATTCATCAATAACTTTTCCAAACAGAAGTCTTAAACCGCCAAAACGCTTTCTAAGCGTTTTTCTGACACCGCAGGAAATTGCATTGGCATTGGCAGCAAGTCCCTGTACCTGACACATAGTTGCTTCTACAGAAGGCATAACGCCGTTCACATTCGTAGTTGTTCCTGTGAGATTTGCGCTCATTGACTCGAGATTTTTACTCGAGGTTTCTATGTTGTTAATGGTATTTTCCAATTTTTTCTGCTGTATTGATTTATCGAATTTTGTAGTCATATTATTTAGATTTGCTGTTGCTTTGGAAAGATTTCCCGTAGTTGCATAGAGATTTTTTTGATTTTCTTTCAAAATATCATTTACCGATTCAAAAACAACACTCAACCCAATCAATGCATTGTTAAGATTCTCAGAACTTTGTGCCAGATTGTGTCTTATTGCCTCCAAATCATCGGGGTTTTGATTTTTCATAAATTCCTCAACATCGACAGTTGCCTTGCCTTCAAGCACAGCGCCGTTTGAAATCATTATATTTGAAGGCTCTTTTGGATACACAAGTTCCAAAAAATCACGTTCTTTATCGTTATGTTTCTCTTTTTTTAATAAAACCGTTGTATTTTCCGGCAGCATTAAATTCTTCGGATACAAAACAAGACTGATAAGAGTATGATTGTAATCAGTGCTGTGTCTTTGTTCTCTTGCTTTGCCGACAATCAGCCCTTTGTAGTATACAGGCAGCTTTTCATGTATCGGGCGCAGCTCCTGAAACTTAGCCGTAACATAAGTGTAAGTAGTAAGTTTATAAATGTAAAATCCTAACCCTGCAATAATTATCAGAGCAAATATATAAAACAGTCTTTTCATAAATCAAATGATAAAACTGTTTTTAACTTATAAAAATTACCATAAAGAATTAATTCTATATAAATTTAAATTTTATTCTGTACGATTTTGAGCTTTTTTAAAGGCTTCTTTCATAAATTTTATTGGATTTTCGAACCCCAATTTAGACAATAGTCTGTTTCTATTAATCGCATATGCAATAAATTTTTTCCTGCCATGTCTAGAGACATTTGCTATTAATTGTCCTTCTGGGAGCTCTGATACATAAACATCAAAGTTTGAATTTATTACAGTACGTATAAAATTATCATATTCATCAAGCACTTTTGCTCGTTTGCCGGAAAATAATAATTTCTGTATTTTTATGTTTAAATTCTCACTTGCCTTTTTTGTAAGCTGTAACTTACCTTGAAAAGAAGGATTTTGGACATTGTTTGAATAGATTTTTGTCATAAAAAATTTCTCATATTAGTATTGTACAGTCTGATATAAGTTTATGAATATAATTTTTTGTTAATCATCAAACTGCATTTAATAAATTTTTACAATGATAAAATAATTGGCTCAAACCTTCTTCTATTGAGGTAAATTTAAAGTCCGGTATTTCTTCAAGAAGCAAGGAGTTATCGCCTGTGTATTCAAAATTCATTCCACACGCTTTAAAGCTTATTGGTGATTTATAACCGCTGATTTTATTTACTGTTTGTGCAATTTCAAATAAAGATATGCTGTTTTCGGGTGTTACATTTATTACTTTGTTTTTTGGCTGATTTTTAATAAAACACTCCACAATCCTGCATAAATCTGCTATATAAAGGTAATCGAATATAACATTTTGATTAATTACAACCGGCTCTTTTTTCAGATTTTGCATTATTGCATACGAAGGGAACCTGCTTTCTTTTTCATATTTTCCGTAGCAGGCAAAAATATTCAGACACAGCATATCTTCTCTTGTAAGTGCAATTTTGGCTGATTCCATTTTTGATTTTCCATAGAGATCTTTTGGTATAACATCACCTATTTGTGATTCTTTGACTTTATGAAGATTGCGGTCTTTTGCATAAGCCGCACCGGAGCCGAACGTTATTATTCTTGCATCTTTTCTCTTTAACTTCAGAAGATTTTGAAGCATATTAAGATTATCTACTTCACAGGATACAGGGTCATCGCACCCCCTTACGCCTCCTGTTGAAGCGCAGTGAATAATAAAATCCACATTATTTTTCTCAAAATAACTTTTTACACTATCGTAATTTCTTAAATCAAGTTCAAAACTCCTCGGGCAAAGCAAAGAATATTTTTTAGAAAAATATTCTTTTAAATTTTTGCCGACAAATCCGCCGGAGCCTGTTAATAATATGTTTTTTACCATAAGAATAATGATAGCAGTACACTTAGATTTAAACAACTCTTTTTCTGTGTTTATATCGCCTGCTAAAAATTTCAGAAACACATCATTCTGAGGCTTTAGCCTACCTGAGGGCATCCTGATATGTACAGCTCGTACCTCTCATATATCTAAAGCCGGTAGTATACACACCTTGCCGAACAAATATGCCAGTGGCATATTTATGTGAAGTAGCAAATTGTATATTTTGCTTAATTCGGTGACAGATTTTATATACTGATAATTATTTACTATGTAAAAAACAAAATGTCATCCTGAGGGTGAAACCCGAAGGTTCTATTATATTTAGATTCTTCACATTCGTTCAGAATGACGCATTTTCGTTATCCTTGTATGTGTTACGAAATTCGGTGACAAAAATTGTTATCGAATTACGTAATATTATAATTCTGAGAGAATGTAGTGACTGAAGAATCTTTAAACAATTGTTATATATATTTTTAGATTGACAGATACTTGTAATCATGCTTTTTTTGCGCTAATTTGATGTTAAATATGCACAAAAAATGCATTAACACAAAAGAGGAGAAAGCAAAATGGCAGAAAGAAAATTAGTTGGAACAGGCGAAATGTTCAAAAAAGCACTTGCCGGCAAATATGCTATCGGTGCTTACAACGTAAACAACATGGAAATTTTGCAAGGTATTGCAGAAGCTGCTGAAGAGACAAGATCACCTATCATTCTTCAAGTTTCAGCAGGTGCAAGAAAATATGCAAATCAGACTTATCTTATCAAGCTTGTAGAAGCAGCTTTGGCTACAACTACAGTACCTATAGCACTTCACTTAGACCACGGCGCAGACTTTGATATTTGTAAAGCTTGTATCGACGGCGGTTTTTCTTCAGTTATGATTGACGGTTCAAGATTCCCGCTTGAAGAAAACATTGCTCTAACAAAACAGGTAGTTGACTATGCACACGAAAGAGGCGTTTCTGTTGAAGCTGAACTCGGTAAACTGGCAGGTGTAGAAGATGATGTTAAAGTTGCAGCTCACCACGCAACTTATACAGATCCTGAAGAAGCAGCAAGATTCGTAAAAGAAACAGGCTGTGATTCTCTTGCAATCGCTATCGGTACTTCTCACGGTGCATACAAATTCAAAGGTGAAGCAAAACTTGACTTTGAAAGATTAGCTGAATGTAAAAAAGCTATCTATGACGTAGTAGGCTACGATTATCCTATCGTTCTTCACGGTTCATCTTCAGTGCCTAAAGCATTTGTTGAAAAATGCAACAAATACGGCGGCAACTTGCCTGATGCTCAAGGCGTTCCGGAAGAAATGCTTGCATTTGCTTCTAAAAACGGTGTAGCTAAAATCAATATCGATACAGACTTGAGATTGGCTATGACTTCTACTATCAGAGAGTTCTTTATTGAACATCCTGAAAAATTCGATCCTCGTGAATATATGGGACCTGGCAGAACAGCCGTTAAAGAAATGGTTATGCACAAAATGAGAGATGTATTAGGCACAGCAGGTCACGCTGACGACTAATCAAACATCAGATTGACAAAGAAAAACAGGTCTTCTTAAAAGAAGACCTGTTTTTGTATATAAATACATTATATTAAGTTGTATTGTTTTATATTTTTCATAATCTCATTTGCATAGGCAATTTTTCCCGAAGAACCGTTATAATTTTGAAGAGCAATTCTTACATTTCCGCTTGCATTTTCTAATCTCTGGATAAAAGCAATAATCCCTACTCTTAGATTTAGCTCCGGATCAGTTTGTATTGCAGCAAAAAGCTTTTCATATGTAGGGTATTTTTCTTTAATTTTTTTTAGACCGGGATGATATAAGTTTGGTCTTACATACATATCTTTAACAGCTATTTGTGTAAGCTGCATAAGACCTTTTCCTGATTTTTTATTAACATTTTCTGTAAAATGTGATTCTTGCTTAACAATACACGCTATATGAATAGGGTCAGCACCATATTCATTTGAGCATTTAACAATATTTTCAGCCAGTTTCTTTTTGTCAACATACGTACAGCAATTTTTATCTTCACGCATAATTTGTAAAACCATAGCTTGTTGCCGTTTTAGCTGTGTCAGCTTGTTTATTCTTAGCAGCATAATTTTATTGATTTCAGCTATTTGTTTTTGTATTAATGTTGAATCATAAAGGTCTTTTTCCGTATTATCACCGATTTTTACAACAAATCTTTGCACGGGTTCAGAATATCTTACAGATAACGGTGCTGCCATTGCCGCACCTGTAAGTTCCATTGCTATTAATCCGTTCCTTATTGCATTTTTCACAGGAAATTTCCTGAGCATAGAAATGCTCTGTATTTTGTTTATCATGTTATTAATGTCTCTAATATTGTGTTTGGCCCAGATATGTTATCACTAAAAAAAATACAAATCAATGAGATTTTGCAAATTTCTTTGTGAATCAATGTAAATATATAAAAAAGTTGTATTTATAATTTAATACACCTATAATTAATAATCATGGATAACAAATTTAAAAATATTTTAGACAGAATACCTAACATATTGTCATCGGATGATGATTTACAAAAAAGTTTTGAAAAATCTGTTATTGAATTTAAAAACATAGTGGATTTTGATAATGCATATATCTGCTATCTTAATGCAGGTTGCGCCAATATCCAGTTTCGTATGACATACGGTGACAATACACCTGTCAGAACAGAAGATTCTGCTATTAATTTCCCTGAAATTTTAAAAACAAAGCTATATGACACTTCTGTCTTTACTTTTGATGAAAATTCAGCATTTTTTAATGCATTAAAACTAAAAAAAACAAATTCTTGTTTTCTGCTTGCAAAATTAAATATAAGAGAAACCGTATTTGGCTTTATGGTAGTTACACGTCCGGTTAGTATTCCGTTTACACAGGATGATGAAACAGCAGCAAAAGCTTTTAGCTCTCTTGTTTCATATTCAATTAAAGATTCAGAGCTTGCAAATGTTTTTAAATTGCAATTAAGAGCTCTGCAAGACAGTATTGTTGACAAAACAAATGCCTATGCAACAATTAAAAAGCAGAATGAAAAAATACTTGCTGCAGACAAGCTTAAAAATGATTTTCTGGCTAACATATCGCATGAACTCAGAACCCCGTTGAACGCAATTATCGGATTTTCAGAAGCTTTGTCTATGAAAATCTTTGGTCCGCTAAATGAAAAGCAGGAAGAGTATGTAACGGATATTCATGTATCAGGCCTGCATCTTCTCGGTATGATTAATGAAATACTGGAAATTTCTAAAATAGAGGCAAAAGCAATAAAACTTGCACTTGGACGTTTTAATCTGCAAACTTCATTAAATGAAGTTGTAAACATTGTACGCCCTCTTGCAAACAAAAAACACATAGAGCTTGTAAAAACTACAAATGAATTTTTGGAAATTGATGCAGATTATCAAAAAATTCAACAGATTTTGTACAATCTTTTAAGCAATGCCATTAAATTTACACAGGAAAACGGCAAAATTGAAATCGGATACAAACCCGAAAAAAAATATGTTACTATTTATGTTCAGGATAATGGTATTGGTATAGACGAGAAGTATGCCGGAAAAATTTTCGGTAAATTTGTGCAATTAAATAATGTCTATTCAAAAAAAGAAAGCTCAACAGGACTAGGTCTCACTATTACAAAAGAGCTTGTTGAACTTCACGGCGGCAAAATATGGTTCGAAAGTAAAGTAAATGAAGGTACAACCTTCTATGTAAAATTGCCTTTAGGGCATAAACAAAATAAAAAAGAAGTTTAAAAATGAGCAAAATACTTATCATAGAAGATAATGAACTAAATCTGAAATTGATGAAGGATATATTAATATCTCAAAGCTATGAAGTTGATACGGCTGCTGACGGGGAAGAGGGTCTTGAAAAAGCAATGGAAAACGATTATGACCTGATACTGCTGGATATCCAGATGCCGGTGGTGTCAGGATATGACTTTTTACAGATATACGATAAAAAGACTCCGGTTATTGTTGTATCAGCCTGCGCAATGGATACTGAAGTAGATAAAGCAAAAGAACTCGGCTGTGCTGATTATATTTCAAAACCTATTCAGATTATGGAATTTTTGAATACAGTTAAAAAATACGTTTAAATAAAAATAAACGAGAATATAAAGACATTGTTATAAATAAGACCTGATGCTCTGTTCAAACAGAATATAATTTAATCTCAACTCGGCAACTCGGGCTTTTTAAGGTTTATTAATTTCGAAAGCCCTCGAACATTACCTTGTTTTCAGTTGTTTAAATAATATTCTGTAATTCACTACGCAAATGTCTTTGTATAAAAGGTAAGCAGCTTAATCTTCGTTTAAAGATAACACTGCCATAAACGCTTCCTGAGGGACTTCTACACGTCCTACTGCTTTCATACGCTTTTTACCTTTTTTCTGTTTTTCTAAAAGCTTGCGTTTACGTGAAATATCGCCGCCGTAACATTTATCAAGCACGCTTTTTCTCAATGCTTTTATGTTTGTACGTGCAATAATTCTGCCTCCTACAGCTGCCTGAATAGGCACTTCAAACATCTGGCGGGGGATTATATCTTTTAGTTTTGCCGTAAGTTTTTGACCTACATAAAAAGCATTGTCCTTATGTACTATCGCACTCAATGCATCAACAACTTCACCGGCAAGCATTACATCAAGTTTTACAAGGTCAGAACGTTTGTATTCTTTAAACTCGTAATCCATACTTGCATAACCCTTTGTGCGGGATTTTAATTGGTCATAAAAATCAACAATAACTTCACTCAAAGGCATTTCATATTCCAAATCCACACGCACTTTATCAATATAGTGCATATTTACAAAAATACCTCTCTTGCTCTGGCACAAATCCATTAAAGTACCTGTATAATCATTTGGCGCAATGATATTTACTTTTACATAAGGTTCTTCAATATACTCTCTGTACTGCGGGTCAGGTAAATTTGAAGGATTGTCTATCTCTACAACAGTACCGTCAGTCTTGTGTACACGATATACTACAGAAGGTGCTGTTGTAACAAGAGAAAGGTCATACTCTCTTTCCAGACGCTCCTGAGCAATCTCCATATGCAGCATACCCAAAAATCCGCATCTAAAACCGAACCCCAGCGCAGAGGAGGTTTCCGGCTCAAAAGTAATAGAGGAATCGTTTAGTTTAAGCTTTTCTAAAGACTCTTTTAAATCCTGATAATCATCATTGTCTACAGGATATAGACCGGAAAACACTACAGGCAATGCTTCTTTGTAACCCGGCAAAGGTTCTGCCGCGGGCTGTTCGGCATGTGTAACAGTATCACCTACAAATCGTGTTAACTCTTTAATTGAGCATGCCATATAACCTACATCACCTGTTCGGAGTTCGTTTACAGGAACTCTGTTAGGATTGAGATAACCGAGTTCAACAACCTCGTATTTGTTTCCGGAGGCCATAAATTTTACTTTATCCCCGACTTTAATGCTTCCGTCGACAATCTTGAAAAAGCACAATGTCCCTAGATACGAGTCATATGCACTGTCAAAAACAAGCGCCCTTAAAGGCTTGTCAGAGGTGTCCTCCGGCGGCGGAACAAATTTTACTATTGCTTCTAAGATATCCTCAATCCCAATACCCGCTTTTGCACTTGCAGGAATTGCGTGTTCGGCATCAATACCGAGAATTTCTTCAATTTCATCTTTTACTCTGTCCACATCAGACGATGGCAAATCTATTTTATTTATAACAGGAATAATTTCTAAGTCCTGTTCAATTGCAAGATAAGCATTTGCAAGAGTTTGCGCCTCAACTCCCTGTGTAGAGTCAACAATGAGCAATGCTCCTTCACAAGCGGCGAGAGAACGTGAAACTTCGTAAGAAAAATCAACATGCCCCGGCGTGTCAATCAGGTTTAATTCATATTCCTGACCGTCTTTTGCTTTGTATTTCATACGGGCGGCATTAAGCTTTATTGTAATACCTCGTTCACGCTCGATATCCATTGAATCAAGCAGCTGATTTTGCATATCACGCTGTGCAACAGTCCCTGTATATTCCAGCAAACGGTCAGCAAGTGTTGATTTTCCATGGTCAATATGAGCTATGATACAAAAGTTTCTAACGTTTTTTATGTCTCTGGCTTGTTGATTACTCATAAAGACAGTATATATGAAAGATTATTCATTTAAAAGACCTTTGCTAATTATAAGAAGAAAAGAAAAGTTTAAATATTAATTTTTGTAAACCTGTAAGGGGTTATATGTCATAATAACCGGTTTAGATAAATAATAAAAAAGGCTGTTTCTTATTAAAACAGCCTTTTTTATTATTTATCTAATTCTTTTTTAGCTTTTTTCCACAAATCATCATATTCTTCAAATGTATATTCCTCTAAAGGTTTTACTGCAAGTTCTTCCATCTTGCGAAATCTTGCCATAAACTTTCTGTTAGCTTTCAAAAGTGCCTGCTCGGCATCAATTTTATTCCATCTTGCAAGATTTACCGCTGCAAAGAGAATATCCCCGAATTCCTCTTCTGCATTTTTCTTATCATTTTTAGAAAGTGCATCTTTAAACTCGTCAATTTCAGAATAAAAACACTCCCAGAGAGTCTTTTCATCCGGCCATTCAAAACCTTTTTTTACAGCATTTTTACTGATTTTTTGTGCACTCATCAAAGCTGACTGCGCTTTTGAAATGCCATCCATTGCAGATTTTCTGTGCTTTTTCTCTTCTGCTTTTAATTTTTCCCAGTTATCAAGAATATCCTTTGTTCCCGATACTTTTAAATCACCAAAAACATGCGGGTGTCTATGTACAAGTTTATCGGAAATACCCTTTGCAACATCTTCTAACGTAAACTCATTATCTTCTTTTGCAATTTGTGAATGCAGCACAACCTGAAGTAGAACATCGCCTAATTCCTCCTGTAAGTGTTTTGTATCTCCGTCTTCTATCGCATCAACGGCTTCATAGGCTTCTTCTATCATATTCTTTTTGAGTGAATAATGTGTTTGTTCTCTATCCCAGGCACAGCCGTTTTCGCTTCGCAAGGTCTTTATAATATCTATAAGCCGTTCCAGATTCGGATAATTCATTATCCCTGTCTCCACTATAATTTTATTTTGCTAACGAACCATCTGATCAACTGTCATAATCAAAATTCCCTGACCGCCCAATGCCTTCAGGTGTTCTACGCTGTCAAAAACTTTGTCTGCATCTACAACCACATGGATTACAACATTTTTATCATCGCCCATCATAGACATTACAGTTGGAGCTGTGAATCCCGGCAGAAAAGTACGTATTTCATCAAGTTTGTCTTTTGGTACATTTGCCATAAGGTACTTTTTCTCTCTTGCATCAAGCACGGATTGCAGTGCGGTTAAAAGAGTTTTTGTTTTTTTCTTTAATGTATCGGACAATCCTTTTCTTGCCACGACAACTGCAGATGAATCAAGAATTTTGTCTATAATTTTTAATTTATTTGATTTTAAAGTAGAACCTGATGATGTTATATCAACAACTACATCAGAAAGTCCCAGACGCGGAGTAATTTCCGTTGCACCGGTTACTTCTATAATCTTAGGTTTTTTACCTGCTTTTTCCAAGAAGTCCTTTGCGATATTAGGGAATGACGTTGCAACGTTAATATTTTCAGGTAAATCAGCCGTACTGTTATATGAATCCTCTTCTTTTACCGCAACGACCATTTGACAGTTGCCGAAATCTAAATCCATAATTTTTTCGACATCAGATTTCAACTCTGTAATAATATCAAATCCTGTAAAACCGATATCAGCAACACCTGCTTCCAAAAAACGGGGAACATCCGCAGTTCTTACATAGATGAGCTTATGTTTTTTATCTTTTGTTGTAACCTGCAGTGTGCGTTCGTCTTTTGACGGAAAATTCAGGCCAGCAGCACTTAAAAGTTCATATATTTTTTCTGACATTCTTCCCTTATTGGGAATAGCTATTTTTAATATTTCATCCATAACATTAACTTCCGGAAATAATTATAGTAAAGTCTGAGTGAACACAATACATTCTCACAGGGTCATAAACAAATTGAGAAGACTTAATCTCCGGAACCTGTTTCTTTAGCCAGCTTACAAAATCACTCGTAACCGCAGCATTATGACCTATTATTTGTGAATGCGGCAGGTGTGCTCTTCCTATACAGTTAACTTCATATCCTGAAGCATTCAGCTGGTCTTTTACTTTCATAGCTTCATCTTCTTTGTCAAAAGCGTACATAATACCTGCAACAAGTTTTTTATCTGTCGGAGAAGGTTTTGTTCTGTAGACCATTCTGTCTATGACTTCCTGAGTTTTTTCAGGATCCAGAATCCAGTAGCTGATATAGCCTTTTTTTGAAGGTGCACCCGGCAATGTTGCAAACTCAACATCACTCATATCAATATTTCTGAGAGTTGCTGCAAGATGAGACATTTCATATAAAGACAAGTTTGTTTTGATATTTGCTGATGCAATATTTAACACTTCCGGTATTTTGGGAATAACAGATGGTGATTGAAGTTTTTCAAGTACTGCTTTTACAAACCACTGCTGTCTTGAGGTTCTTCCAATGTCACCCAGTCCGTCTTTTCTGAATCTCAAATATCCTTCTACCTGTTCTCCGTTTAAAACATGTAAACCTTTTGAAAGATTTATATGCAGCCCGCCTGAGTTGTCGTTATAATACATATCTTTTTCGATATAAATCGGTATACCCCCAAGTGCATTAACAAGCTTTTTTACACCGTCATTATTGATTAATACATATTTATCAACATTGATGCCGAGAGTGTCTTCCACTGTTTTCAGCATCAAATCAATACCTCCAAGAGCATGAGCAGCATTAATTTTTTGCACACCATGGTCTCCTGCCAGATATACTTTGCTGTCACGAGGAATAGATATAGCATTTATTGAATGGTTTGAGGGGTCAATATTTACAAGTATCATTGTATCAGAGCGTGTGCCCTTAAACGGATCAGAATTTTTGCCGTTTGAATCAACGCCTACTATAAGTATATTTTGTTTATGCTGCAGAACCGGAATATTAAAACCCTTTTGCGGTTTGGGATTCAAATCTTTGACAAAACTCAAAAGCATTTTTGAATATTTATTATCAACACCGGCAGTACCGATAAAAGCAAACGCAGCAGCAATAATAACTATTACTGTCAGAATTAAGCCCATTATAAGTCTGCCAAAGCCGCCTTTTGTTTTTGATGATTTATGTTTATACAGATATTGACTATACTGTTCATTTTTATCTTTAAGTTCGTTCATTTCTATCCTGTCTTTAAAAATTAAAAACTTTAATTCAATAAATATATTACTTCAAAAAATTTTTTTTTAATACACGATTTATTTTAATTTAATCATTTTTTACTTATAATTTTATTATGACTGAATCAGAAATATCAAAAAAAATAGAATCCGCACAGAGAATTGTTTTTAAATTCGGTACAAATGTTTTAAGAAATGATGATAAAGAGATTTCTTTATCTCGTATTTATACATTTATAGAAGATATTGCATATTTAAAAAAACAGGGCAAAGAACCTATTATTGTTACCTCGGGTGCGGTAGGACTCGGGGCAAAACGCCTTGGTGTTGATTCATCAGAAAGTATGTCCGTAAAACAGGCATGTGCTGCTGTCGGGCAATCCAGACTAATGGCAATATATGAAGACGGTTTTGAAAAGTACGGTTATATTACATCACAAATATTGCTCACAGAAGAAGATTTTACTCACAGAAAAAAATATCTGAGTTTGCACGATGCTTTGAACAAATTGATAGAACTGGGAACAATCCCTGTCATAAACCAGAATGATACAGTATCTACGGCGGAACTGGATTTTTATCAGGATGCGTTTCAGGTATGTTTTTCTGATAATGACAAGCTCTCCGCTCTTGTTGCAAGCGAGCTTGATGCAGATTTACTCGTAGTTTTATCTGATATTGACGGACTATATGACGATAATCCCAAAGAAAATCCGAATGCAAAAAAAATATCTGTAGTAAAAGAGTTTACTGATGAAATCGTTCAATCTGCACGAGAAGCTTCTCAGGGCGGCAGAGGCGGTATGAAAACAAAACTGCAGGCAATGCAGATAGTTACACGCTCGGGAGGAACAGGACTTATTGCAAACGGAAAAGAGCCTCATATTATAAAAAGAATTTTTGACAGAAAATCAAACGAGCATCCCGGCACAATTTTCCTTCCGACAGAAACGCTTACAAACAAAAAAAGATGGATTGCTTATGCAACAAATATACAGGCTCAAATAACCGTTAACGAAGGAGCATATAAAGCTTTAACACAAAAAAATACAAGCCTTCTTCCAATAGGTGTATTAAAAATTGAAGGCGACTGCCAGAAAGGTGATATAGTAAGTATTCTGGATATTGAAGGAAAAGAATTTGCAAGAGGGATGATAAACTACAATTGTTCCGACTGCAAAAGAATTATTGGACATCATTCAGACGACATTCTCGGCATACTCGGATATAAAAACTATGATGCCATTATAACAAGAGACAACATAGCTTTACTTTAAAAAAGGAATTTTATATGGCAGAAACACTTGAATCAATAGCTCAAAATGCAAAACTTGCTTCTTATTCTCTGGCTTCACTGGATACATTAACAAAAAACAATGCACTTGAAGCTGTTGCAAATAATATCGAGCAGAATAAAGATATTATTTTAAAGGAAAATGAAAAAGACTTAAAAGAAGCGCAAAAATTACTGGAGTCCGGTGAAATAAATAAGAGCACCTACAACCGTCTAAAACTCGATGAAAATAAAATGAGAGATATGGTTCAGGGAATTAGAGATGTAAAACATCTTGAAGATCCTGTTAACAAAAAACTCTGGGCTATGGGTATGGATACGGGGCTTGATTTGTACAGAGTCAGCTGTCCTATAGGTGTAATCGGTGTTATCTTTGAAGCAAGACCGGATGTAATCCCCCAGATATGTTCTCTTGCCATAAAAAGTGCTAATGCTGTAATCTTAAAAGGCGGCAAAGAAGCATATAATACAAATGTGATTTTGACAAAGCTTATAAAAGAAGCAGTTTCTCAATCCGGCAATTTCCCTGAAAGCGCAATAAATTTGATTTTCAGCCGTGAAGAAGTAGCACAGATGCTGTCTATGGACAAATATATAGACCTCATTATCCCGAGAGGAGGAAATGCTCTGGTTCAGTATATTAAAAGCAATACAAAAATACCTGTTATGGGTCATGCTGACGGCATTTGTCATATTTATATAGATGAAAAAGCAGATGTAAAAAAAGCTACTGATATTTGTATTGACGCAAAAACACAATATCCGAGCGCCTGCAATGCCGTAGAAACTGTTTTAGTTCACGAAAGTCTTCTTGAAAATTATCTGCCGCAGCTGGTTATAGAATATGAAAAGGCTGGTGTTACCGTAAAAGCCTGCGAAAGATGCAAAGAATTTGTTCCTCATGTACAACTTGCAACAAAAGAAGATTGGGCAACCGAATACGGTGACAAAATTATCTCAATAAAAGCGGTAAAAGATATTTTTGACGCAATAGCACATATTAATGTATACGGTTCCGGACACACTGATTGTATAATTTCTGAGGATAAGCAAAGTATTGATATATTTATGAATCTTGTAGATTCAGCAGGAGTTTTTGCAAATGCATCAACAAGATTTGCCGATGGTTTCCGATACGGACTGGGGGCAGAAGTAGGTATTTCTACTGCAAAAACACACGCAAGAGGGCCTGTAGGATTAGAGGGGCTTGTTATTTATAAATATAAAATGTACGGTTCAGGCCAGACAGTGGCACCTTATGCTGACGGCAAGAAAACATTTATACATCAGAGAATAATATAATTTCTATTTTTCAAAACAATGACAACAAGTGCATACATTCATATACCTTTTTGTAAAAGCAAATGCAAATACTGTTCATTTGTGTCTTATACAAATCAAACAGAAGCGCAGATGAAAAAATATACAGATGTCCTTTTAAAAGAAATAGAATATTATTACAAAAAAGAACCACTAAAAACTCTGTATTTGGGTGGCGGCACACCGTCTTTGCTGGAGATTAATGATTTAAAAAGAATTATTGAATGCTTTAATTTTGATGAAAATGCGGAAATCACTATTGAAATAAATCCGGAAACCGCAGATTATACTTACCTTACAGAACTGTATAATTCCGGATTTAACAGAATTTCTATCGGTATTCAGAGTTTTGATGACAAAATATTAAAAACAATCGGTCGTATTCATACATCAAAAAAAGCTTTGACTGCTGTTAATCAGACTCAAAAAGCCGGTTTTAAAAACATCAGCACAGATTTTATTTATGGATTGCCGGAGCAAACTATCGATGGATTTTTAAATGATTTAAAAATTGCTCTTACTCTTAATATACCGCATATATCGCTTTACGGGCTGAAAATAGAAGAAGGCTGTACTTTTTACACTGAAAAACCTCAAAACATTGCGGATGATGATTTGCAGGCCGATATGTATCTTGCAGCAATAGATTTACTTGAAAAAAACAATTTTGAACACTATGAAATAAGCAACTTTGCCAGGAAAGGATTTGAATCAAGGCATAATCTCAATTATTGGAATGACGAATGGTATTACGGCTTTGGTGCTGCCGCGCATGGATATATTGATGGCAGCAGATATGCAAATTATGCAAATTTATGTCAATATGAACTGAATTATAAAACTAAAGAATATATGGAAAATATAGACAAACAAAAACATCTGGAAGAAATGGTATTTTTGGGATTTAGAAAAGCTGAAGGCATAGATGTTGAAGAGATTAACAGGTTATTTTCGATAGATTTTGAAAGAAAATATGAAGATATTATACAAAAATTTTCAAATACAGGACATTTAATACAAACCACAAAAGGCTACAAATTGAGTAATGAAGGATTTCTGATATCCAATATAATATTGTCTGATTTTATTCAATGTTAAAAAATATTAACAAACATTGAAAAATTACAGCAAATAATTAAAGTTGAAAAGACAAACTTCCGATAAGTAATATGGAAGTCAATAAAGGGTGGTACAAATGTCAACAGCGAATTTTTTCTCCAATAATGATTCTAATTTACCTAACATAAAACTCAAAGGTCTTCCCAAAATAAGCAAGAGGCTGCCAAAATTGGAAATGACACAAGATAATTTATTGTTCACTTTTAATGACACAAGTTTTGGAATGGATGAACTTGCAGATAAAATTGGTAATATATATTTTAACTCATAAAAAGAAAACACCTTCAAAGGAAGGTGTTTTCTTTTTATTCTAATTAAAAATTTTTATTATGCTGTTATTTGTTTGCCCTGTCCGGGTATAAAAAATTCTTGTTCATAGTCATCTTGTGCTGAAACAGATTTGTTATCGGCAATTTTTTGTGCAGCTATCGGAGTAGACTGTAAAGCTGATTGATTATTGCTGACTTTTTTGTTATTTTGAATAAGATTTTCACCAAGTTTATAACCTGCTTTGCTGCCGGCTATTGAACCGCAGACAAATAATATACCTTCCAGAATGCTTATTCCTGCTTTTATATATTTATTTTTAACTTTACCTTTTAAATTAGTAAACAAATTGGATTTAAAGAAATCTTTCATCAAACCTTCTACAAAGAACATAGAAGCCATGCCGAGAGTTTCTTTTTTCAGTGCAGCACCTTTGTCATCAGCAATAAGAACCCTGTATCCTGCGGCACCTATAAGAAGCGGGTTAACATTTTTTGCTGCCCATGTAGCTCCTTTGCCGGCAGCACGAAGAACACTACTTTCTTTAGAGGCTGTTGCCATAGCAGAAATGGCAGCCTGTGCACCTTTGCCCAGTTTATTATCAAGCTCGGCTGTATTTGTCAGAGCATTTGTAAACTGTCCGATTTCAGCAAGGATTCTGCCTTTGTCATCTGTATTGGTAACTTTATCGGCATTTCTAAGACCGAATAATGTAGACCTTACAATTGCATCAATCATTCTACGTACCTTTCACTAAACACTTCCATATATAAATAAACAATTTTTCTACATAAAAATTGCGTAGTTTTTCTATTTGTTTACATTTGTAATATAATGTTGAATATCAAGATATATAAGGATTCTAATGATATGCTGAAAAAAATTTTAATAAAATTAATTTCTTTATATCAAAAAATCTCCATGCTAAAGCCTCCTGTTTGCAGATTCTATCCGACGTGCTCGGAATACACAAAACAGGCCATAATAAAATATGGTGTTATAAAAGGATTGTGGCTTGGCATAAAAAGAATTTCAAAATGTCATCCGCTTAATCCTGGGGGATATGACCCTCTGCCGTAATATACAAAATGATACACTTTATGTAGGATTTTAGCTTTTAGGGTGGATTTTTGAGTGTTTTTTGTATAAAATCTACTCATAAAAATAGAGTCCCTTACTTCGTATAATTTTTAAATACCCCAATACAATAGATAAAAAACGGACTCACATGAGGAAAACATGGTTAATCTGTTAATATTTATACTTGCGCTGTTACTTATTTATGTAATTTCTTTCACACTTTATTATGGTCTGTGTGTATTTAAAAGTACAAAAGCAAAAAGATTTTTACAAAAACAAAAATATAATGCGGCTGCAGAACCTGATAATATGATGGTTATTATATATGCGCGCAATAAAGAATCAACAATCGTACCTTTATTAGAGTCTTTAAATAAACAGAATTATCCGCAAGAACACTTTCAAATACATATAATTCTTGACCATTGTACGGACAATTCCTCTAATATTCTGGAGTTTATAGGCGGAGCAAAGATATGGCGAGTGGGCGAAAATGCGCCTGTTGGAAGAGATGAATCTATTTCATGGCTTTTAGAAGGACTTTTATCATACCAGAATGTAGATGCATTTGTTTTCTTGAACGCTGACAGATATATTGACGAAAACTTTTTGTCATCTATAAATGCAAATCTTGCCGGTGAAAAAATACTTGTAGGAGCTACTGATTATCTTGTAAGGACAAAAACTCTTTTAAACGGTATAAAAACTACACACCATTCATACATTGACAGGATATTTAACTGCGGACGTTCATTAATGGGATTTGCTAATGTATTAGATTCTGACATTTTTGTAATAAGAAAAGAAGTTCTGGATAAAATCAAATGTGTGGATTTTAAAGATACAAACAGTGATCTTAAATATACAACATTGCTTGTAAGAAACGGATTTATACCTAAATTTTGTCCACTTATAAAAACATATACATCAATAGACAATTTTAAAGACAGAAAACCGTCTGTTTCCTTTAAGCTTTCTCTTGTATGGAATTGTCTGCCTTTGATTATAAAATCTACACCAAAATTCGGAGAATTTTTATTAAACATACTTTCGCCGAATTTCTGGTTTCTTACACTTGTTTATCTGGGGCTGTTAAGCTTTACAAATACGTATGAATTAACAAGTTTCCCGATTATAAACTTTAATCTGATATTCACTTTCTTTACAGTACTGGTAATTAGTTTTCTTGTCTCACTTTACACATCAAAACTCGGCAGGCGGAATATAGTTTATCTCCTGCTTTATCCTATATATTCTCTTTTAAAACTTTGTATGCATATTCCTGTAATTGCTGCAGTAACTGATAAAATGACACAAAAAAATGATGATGAAAACAAAGAAATGTCAACGGTTGATGTTTGCGTAACGGACGGAAAAAACAGTCTTCAATGCAAACTTGATTTAATTTCGGAAAGCGGTCTTGTAAAAGCGGTATTTCGCTTTAAAAAGAAAAAATATTCATCATCCTCTCAAATACGTATGGTTGATGCTATAAAAGAAGTTTCTGACAAATTAAATGAGCACGGTTTCAGAATAAAAATTTGTCAGTCCTGCGGATATTTTAACCTTAAAATGGATGGATCAACCAATATGGTGAAAGGATATTGCAACAGGCTGATTGTTCAAAAAGAATCTGATATGCCTATAGACACCATTCTGTGGAATTCTTGTCCTTATTATGTTCCGCAGGAAGTAAACAAGATTATCGATATAAACTCTTTTAGAGAAAACTCATAATATGCAAAATGAAAATGACAAATACTGGCTTGCTTTTGCCTCTATTGAAAAAATAGGGAGTGTTTTTATACAGACACTTTTCAATCATTTCGGCTCAATAAAATCTGCATGGTGTGCAGGCGCAGGTGATTTATATAAAATTGAGAGTCTTACCAAAAGACAAATTACAGATTTTTTGGAAATAAGAGATAAAACTAATCCGGATGAATGTCTTGAGTTTATAGAAAAAAAGAAACTTAAATATGTAAATTACACTGACTACGATTATCCGGAACTTTTAAAACAGATATACAACCCGCCTATGACACTGTTTTATAAAGGTGATTTGTCACGCTGCAATTTTGAAAGAACACTTGCTGTTGTAGGGTCAAGAAAAGCCAGTGAAGCTGCAAAAACTGTTTTAACAAAAATATTGTCAGAATTTAAAGGTACTGATATTTGTATAGTATCCGGTCTGGCTCTCGGTATAGATTCATGCGCACACAAGGCAGCGGTTAATAACGGGATAAGTACAATAGGAGTTATAGCCAGCGGATTTGATTTTGTTTATCCTAGTCAGAACAGAGATTTGTATAAAAAAATAGAGGATGAATCCGGCGTAATTTTTAGCGAATACTGGCCGACCTTCCAGCCTCTTCAATGGAGATTTCCGCACAGAAACAGAATAGTAACCGGGTTGTCAAAAGGTACTCTTGTCGCAGAAGCAGCAATAAAAAGCGGAGCATTAATCAGTGCGAATCTCTGTCTGGAACAAAACAGAGAACTTATGTGTATGCCCGGACTTTTAACAAACCCGAATACGGAAGGAATATATAAACTTATTAAAAACGGAGCGGCTGTCATAACAAGGGCGCAGGATATACTTGATACGCTAAACTGGCAGCTGCAAACTACAGAAACAAAACCTCATGACACCGTAGAGTCCTTGGATTTAGAAGAACAAGAAAAACCTGTTTTTGAAATCATAGCAACAGAAGCGGCTACTTTTGACACTATACTGGCTAAAACGGGTTTAGATTTTAGCGAACTGACTCTTATTCTTACAAATTTGGAACTAAAAGGTTATATCAAAATGGCTGACGGCTCAAAATATCAGTCACAAATTAATGTCGGTTAATTGACTGATGCTGTCTCCTTTGTGACAGTCATCAGTTAGTAGAATATTTGGTCGTCCAATAAGCATCCTTAACTAGTTGACTATATAAAGTTTACAGATAGCATTTCTTGTCCTGACCTACTACACCCGCATATAATTCTACGAATTTTTTAGCCGGACTGGCTTCTATTTTTGTCAAAAGAACCTCTTCTATCTGGAAAAATCCTACATCACCGGACATTTCTATATCAATTCTTATTGGCTTTTTATCTCCATGGTGTATGCCTATTCTGTTTATGGCATTAGCCGAGTATTTGTGAATATCTCCGACTTTAGGTGTTGTGTTTATAGCCAGCGGTATCCTTGCTCTGCCTTTTGTCATATCACAACCGTCAGCAATTAAAATTATTCCGGCTTCTATGGAGTGAATTTTTCTTGTAGACATATGACCGATAATAGCCTCTATAGCCACAGATTTTATGACTACACGCCTGTGCAAATCATCGGGAAACATTTGAAGCAGTGTTCTTTCTATAATAGGCAGAGCAAGCATTACAGACATTTCTTCGTGACCCTGACGACCTATAGACATTCCTAAATCATGCATCATTCCTGCAAGAATAACTGCGCACATGCTGTCTTCAAAAGATCCGGTTTCTTCTTGTTCAAGAGAGGTTTTGATACCTGATTCATGCAATAATTTTAACATTTTTACAGCATTACCCACAACCTGCCTCATATGAACAGGACCATGGTCATTGTACCCGAGTCTTTTTATAGAAACATTGTTTGCATATTCCTGCAATTCCTGCAGTTCTGCATCATCAAATAAATACTGCACAAGCCTCAGGGATTGCGGAAAATCTTTTAGCCTTTCAAGAATTTTTGCTTCCGTATTAACTTCTTTTACTGATTTCATAATATACCTGCAATTTTTATGTTATAATCGCTGATGATTATATTATATAACGTATTTAGTTATTAGACAGGGGAATTTTTAAAATATGTTTGACAGTTTGTCGGATAAATTACAGGAAATTATAAGAAAAACTTCGGGTACGGACAAATTAACAGAAGAAAATATGTCAGATGCATTGAGGGAAATCCGCCGTGCATTGCTTGAAGCTGATGTAAACCTCAGAGTAGTAAAAGCATTTGTTTCTTCTATACGGGACAGAGCCGAAGGCGAAAAAGTTGTACAGGGTGTTGATCCGGCACAGCAGCTTATAAAAATTGTAAATGACGAACTTGTTAAGCTCCTCGGGTCAAAAAATAAACCGCTGAATTTGAGCGGACATCCCTCTGTTATTATGATGCTCGGGCTTCAAGGTTCTGGTAAAACAACATCAAGTGCAAAACTTGCGGTAAAACTCAAAAAAGAAGGAAAGAATCCTCTGCTTGTTGCATGTGATGTATACAGACCCGCTGCAATTGCTCAGCTAAAGACTCTCGGGGAACAGACTAAAACAGAAGTTTTTACAATAGAAAACTGCAACGATGTACAAAAAATTGCGACAGAAGCTATTGATTACGCAAAAAATAAAGGATTTAACGTTGTAATTCTTGATACTGCAGGGCGTCTGCAAATAGATACGCAGATGATGGCTGAGCTTTTGATTTTAGACAGAACAATTCATCCGCAGGAAAAACTGCTTGTTATTGATGCAATGACAGGTCAGGAGGCTGTAAATGTAGCGGAAAACTTTAACGAACAGCTTGAGATTACAGGGATTGTACTGACAAAACTCGACGGCGACTCCAGAGGCGGTGCTGCTTTGAGTGTTGTATACTGCACTCAAAAGCCTATAAAACTAACAGGCATAGGCGAAAAACTTGATGCACTGCAGGACTTTTATCCTGATAGAATGGCAACAAGGATTCTTGGGATGGGCGATATTGTTTCTCTTGTTGAAAAAGCACAGGAAAACTTTGATGCAAAACAGGCTCAGGAACTTGAAAAGAAAATGAGAAAAGCCGAGTTTTCTTTTAATGATTTTTTAAATATGCAAAAAACTATGAAAAATCTCGGGTCTATGGATCAAATACTCGGTATGCTTCCTATACCGGGATTAAAAAAAGATGACAGACAGATGATTGCTCATGAAGGCGAAAAGCAATTAAAAAGGATAGAGGCTTTTATCCAGAGTATGACACCGGAGGAAAGAGATAACCCCTCAATAATTAATACAAGCCGCAAAAAACGTATTGCAAAAGGCTGCGGTATGGAACTGCAGGAAATAAACCAGTTTATTTCACAGTTTGACCAGATGCGAAAAATGATGAAGGGCTTTACAAAAATTTCCGATAAAGTAAAATCCGGAAAAATGAAACTTCCTAAATTACCAAAAGGATTCGGAAAACACGGAAAACTGCCTTTTTAATCAAAAATTATTTGATTTTTATATAATTCAGGTTTAATCCGTCTATTTTATCATCCAGCTGCTGTTTAAATTTATCGGCAACTTTTACTCCTGCATAAGAACCTGCGCAAATAGAAGCGAATAACGCAGGGTATTTTACTATTGCTTTTTTCTTATCAACAAACAACGAGACGCCGGAAATAATAAAAGATGGAATCATCGTATTTGCAAGAAGTTCATAGGTAGTTTTCTTGAGTTTATTGTGATAACCCTTTGTATTCGCAACAGAAAAACCTGACAATGCCATCATCGGTGTATTAAATACCTTCATTGCCGGTACATACAATGCTGTAGAAAGCATGGCATTTGCTGTTGTAGAGGCAAATTGAGAGTTTACGTAGTTAAAATTTTTGAAAACACTGCTTTGTTGAATAATGCCGGCAGATTTATCAGCGCTCACATTTTTTGTATTAAGGTTTGGATATTTTGTATTATCGAGGAAATACTTGTGTACAAGCTCATTTGAATATATCGCACCTACAATAGCAGCAAAGGTATTTATTGTACCCGCAACGGCTTGAGAGAGAATGTATTCTGAAGCTTTTACAACCTTGTTTTGTATAGTATAGTTTTTACAAATAAATTTTGTAAGAGGGTTTACAAGTAAAAAACCGAGTATAGAACCGGCTATAATTGCAAAGTCTTTAATAAGCACTCTTTTTTTGCTTGTTGGCTGTTCTTTTTTATAGTCATAATAAACCTTGCCTGTTCCTATCGATAAAAAAGCGGCAGGTGCAAGAACACTAGGTTTTGTAATTAAGTTTGTAATACTTTTTATATTCATATCTCTAAAATTATTGTCCGGTATTTATAATAAACATCTCAAAAAATTTTTTTGCTACTTTACAGGTGCGTAGTTTAATACTGTTACTTTGTTCAAAATAGTAAATAAAATCCCAATTGTAAAGAAATGTAACAGTATATACTAAAAAGTGAAATTTTGGACTTAGTATATACTTTATATATATGTAAGACAAAACAAAGTTAAAACGAACAT
>CASFNW010000025.1 GCA_949296245.1 uncultured bacterium | reverse complement strand
GTTGAAAGTAATATTTTGAAAACACATCTTGAAGAATGTGTTGCTAAGTCTTTTTCTGATTCTGAAATCGCTAAAGAAAAAATTATGGAAATTAAAACCTTGCTTGATAAAATGCAGGGCTAATGAATAATGTAGATTAAAACCAAAAAATAGACTGTAGAAAATTTAAAGAACAAGTTGCCCCAAAAATCAAACCATGTGGAACAAATAATCAAACCATGTGTTCTTTTACATTTGCTACATCTACGGTTTACGTGTTCGATTTGCTTTGCAAATCGCCAGCACTCCGGCTCTCTACGGCTCATTCTTCGCCCAGATTGCCGTTGCGAGTCCCGTCGTCCGCTTGTTTTCTTTTCATAGTCTTTTGCCTCTCACTCGTATATGTACGCAAACATCATTATTTATTATATAATTATGCTAAACAAAAAGGAGTTTAGGTAATGGACTTGTATGAGGCTATATACAAAAGAAGAATTGTTCGCGACTTTAAAGAACAGACTGTGCCTGACGACATTTTAGAAAAAATCATAAATGCCGGTTTGCAAGCCCCAACTCACGATCATTTAAGAAATTGGGAATTTGTCATTATTCGGGATAAAAAAGATAAAGAAAAAGTTCTTCAATTTATAAAAAAAGGTGTTGAACCACAGCTTGAAATACTAAAACAGATTCTTGTTGACGGAACACCGCAGCAGAAAATGTATGCAATTGCAATGCCTAGGCAGTACTCAATGTTATACAATGCATCACACATAATTTTACCGTTTTTTAAATCAAATTCTGGGGTAATGCAACCTTCTTCGGTAAGCTCACTTAACCCTATTACTTCTATCTGGTGTGTTATAGAAAATATTTTTCTTGCAGCAACGGCTGAAGGCTTAGCCTGTTCTATGAGAATTCCTGTCGGTGAAGAAGGATTAAATGTAGCAAAAACAGTAAAAGCACCGGAAGATTACCTCATGCCCTGCTATATAGGTCTTGGCTATCCTGCTGATGATAAACCTTTTGTCGAGCAAGTAGAATATACTGCACAACAAAAAATGCATTGGGGACAATGGTAAGCATCACAACAATATGAGAATTTTATTTATAAGATTGGAGCAATTATGAACATAAAAGACATCAATATAACTTTATCAGGCATAGATGAAAATGGAGAAGAAAAAGAATACAAAATATCAGACCTGACCGGCAAAACAACAGTATTATACTTTTATCCTAAGGATAACACATCAGGCTGTACACAGGAAGCCTGTGACTTTAGAGAAAATAAAAACAGATGGAGCGAAAAAGCTCAAGTTATAGGTGTCAGCCCGGACAGTATAAAAAGTCACAAATCATTTAAAGAGAAACAGGACATAAATTTTCCGCTAATATCAGATACCGAACACAAACTGGCAGAAATTTTCAGCGTCTGGGGAGAAAAATCTATGTACGGAAGAAAATATATGGGAATAATCCGTTCAACATTCCTTATAGATGAAAAAGGAGATGTAATAAAAGAATGGCGCAAGGTTAAAGTAAAAGGGCATATAGATGAAGTGCTGGATGCGTTGGATTCATAATGGTTTTAAAATTTAAACACCTGAAAACAGGTGACACATACTACCTGATAAGAGACGATATAAAAAACTGTACAAACGCAAATGACAACCAGATAATGGTTTTGTATAAAAGAGACGGTTATCCTGATTTATTGTTTGTCAGAGAAAAAGAAGAGTTTTATAAAAAATTTAAAAAAATATCAGAATAAAAGATGGTGTCTAATGATATAGATTCATCATCCTCTCACAAAACGATACTTAATCGTTTTGTTCGGCAGAGTCTTATCACGAATTTTTCTCGGACATACATAATACACCTGTTTACATAATAAATATTATCAATATACAAATCTGTCTTTGAATTGCGTAACATATACAAGAATGACGGTTATTGCGTCATCCTGAGGGTGAAACCCGAAGGATCTTTTTGCTCAAGTCTATATTTTAAGAAATTGTGATATTTTTATCAAAAATACTTAGAGTATATTTTTATTCCTGATAATATATTTGTATGATTAAACAAATACTATCAGGAATGAGTCTTGATGATTTAACAGCCTTCACTGACTCTATAGATGAATCAAAATACAGGGCAAAGCAGCTGCACAACTGGATTTATTTAAAATCAGCTTCTTCTTTTGATGAAATGACTGATATCTCCAAAAAAACACGTGAAAAAATTGCTCAGATTGCTCAGATTACTGACGTAAAAATAAAACATAAACAAATCAGCAAAGACGGTACGGTAAAATATTTGCTTGAATACCCCGACGGTAATTGTGCAGAAACCGTGCTGATGCGCTTTGATAACAGAGCAAACCTTACTGCGTGTGTAAGCTCTCAGGTTGGCTGTGCGTGCAATTGCAAGTTTTGTGCTACGGCAAAGCTCGGATTTATAAGAAATCTTGCGCCACGTGAAATTATTGAACAGGTTTTGACTATACAAAGGGATACTGGTCTAAAGGTTACAAATATTGTTTTTATGGGACAGGGTGAGCCGTTGCTTAATCTTGATAATGTCTTGAAAGCTATTGAAATCTTTAACAGAGATTTTGTCATAGGCATACGCCGACTTACTGTTTCTACCTGCGGAATCATACCTCAGATAAATAAACTGGCTGAAATGGATTTTCAGCCTACACTGGCTATATCTTTGCACGCTCCTAACCATGAACTAAGGCGCGAATTGATGCCTATTGAAAACAAGTATCCTTTGTCTGAATTGATGACTGCTTTAAAAAATTATGTCTCTGACACAGGAAGACGTATCACTATAGAATATACGCTAATAAAAGGGTTCAATGATACAGTCTCTTGCGCAAAAGAGCTGGCTAAGCTTTTAATCGGTTTAAAAGCAAACATAAATCTGATTATTTATAATCCAAATGAAAAGGATTCTTTTGAAAAACCTGATAAAGAATCAGTGCAAAAGTTTAAGTATATATTGGAACAATCTGGTAAAAAAGTTACAATCAGGCTTGAAAGAGGTTCTGATATAGATGCGGCATGCGGACAGTTGAGTAACAAAATGAGAGATAAGCAATGAAAATATTACCTGTATACAATAATCATACTTTCGTTTGTAAAAGTCAAAATAATTCTAAAATTTACAGATTTAAGTTCAATAGCGCAGCTGATACTGTCTCTTTTAAGGCGTCTAAAAATATCATTGAAACGAGTATGGAGGAATTACAAAATTCCTTTAATAATGAAATACTTCCCTTTATTAATGACAGCAGAGAATCGTTTACATCAATTGCGAAAATAGGATATTCTGTTCAGGAGCCTGTACAAGTATATCAAAAAGCGAATAATGATTTATTTAGTTATCAACTCAGCCGTTCTTTATCTGTTAACAATCCCGATTATAAATTGTATGGAAAATATATAGAACTTGTAAAAGAGTTTGATAAAAACAAAAATAATTATAACTATTTTAAAGCGTTATCAAAGAAGGATTTTTATAAAAAATCAGGATTGGATAAAGAAGTTGCAAGGGCTGAACATCTTTATATAGAGAATGAAAATATAGAAAAATTAAGACCGTTTTACAATTATTTTAATAAAATATCTGAAAATTTTAGTAAAGAAATTAGTCATTTGAATTTAAAAGAAGCTTCTAAAGAAGAATATGACAGATATTTATCATTAAAAAATATTTATGATAGTTGTATTATGTTTGCACTGGCTATTCCTTATTCAGATTCCGTCAAAGTGCAAAAAGATATAAAAGAATTGCAAAACTCAATATCAAAGCCGGATATGCCTATTTATGATAAATTAAAACTTATAGAAAGAGTTCAACGGCAAATTAATCATATTACGGAAACTAAGAACTGGTTTTACAATAACAAGAAAGAAATAGAACAATTCGTGAAAACGAATTCTGAATTTTTGAACAATAAACCTGATATCAGCACAATCATGGATTTATATAGAATTCTGATAAATAAAACTGATGAAAAATATAACAAGTATCGAAAATACATAAAAATTTGCTATGAAGCATCAGAACATCTACCAGACAGTGAAATTGCCAAATTGTCCGCATTAATTGAAAAACAAAATAAAGTGAACAATAAAATTATTGAAAATCTTTAATTCGTTATATTACGGCAAGCTTATTTTCTTCATTTTGCTGCAGTCTGACTTTTTGCAATTTTGCAATTCTTTTCTTTATCTTTTCACCGTGATGAGAGTGCGGTTTTTTGTTAAGAAACAGTTTGTAATAATGCATTGCTCTTTGTGCGTTTGACATTTTATCAAAACATATTGCAAGACCCAGATATGCCTTATTAAAATTTGGATTTACTTTTAAAATTTGCGAAAATACACATCCTGCCGCTTTAAATTCTCCAAGATTCATATAAAGTGCAGAAAGATGATTGTATGCAGTAAGATATTCAGGATTATTTTCTATTATAGTATGATATATCAGCATTGCCATATCATATTCTTCAATAAATTCATGCGCTACGGCAAGCTGAAGCTGGGCATTGATGTTGTTTCTATCAAGTGAAATAGCATGATGAAAACTTTTTATGGCTTCGCAAAAACGACCTGTAAAAAGATAGCAAAGTCCGAGTTCATAGTGTATCTGTGATGTAAAAAAAGACATATTACGGGCTGTTTCCAGAGCCTTAATGGCTTTTTCATAATTTTGTTCGGCTTTATAAGAAATGCCAAGCCCCATATAGGATCTGTAGTTATTTCTATCTATCATAATTGCACTCAGATAGTGCTTAATAGATTCTTTAAAATGATTTGCAAGCCTTAATGCATCTGCTTTAACAAATAATTTATATGCAGGTGTTGTTGTGTAGTTTAACGGTCTAACTACAAATGAATCCAAACCTTGTACAACGCTATGATATTTTATCCCCAATATCTCTTCCCCGTAAATCATAATCTAATCTAGTGTCGCAGTTGCCGCCGGCTCAACGCAGCCGGCACCTGCTCACCTTTTCAAATGACACTCAAAAATTTTGCTCACGTTCCTTATCGCAAAATTTTCTCGGACATTCTTTTAAATATATTTTAAATTTTTATTATTTTTTTGTTATTAATCCCGAGATTTAATTTTGTAGACCATCCGGTTAATTTTATGTCTGTGTGTACTGTATTTTTTTGTTAATCATATTTATAATATTTTTGTTGATATCATTATCGGGGGATTTATGGAGGATATACTGAATAAGAACCTTGCTTTTATAAACAACTTCAATAAACCTCTGTGCGATAAAATATTGTCTGTAACCTCCTTAAACTCTTTAAGCAGGAATTTTGAGCTAACTACAAATCTTGCAGGTCAGTATAATCTTCTTATTGATAGTAAGCCGGTTCATTCTATTACCGATGTTTTTAAAGAAGCTAAAGACCTTTTAAGTACTGTGAAAATTAATGAAAATACTTCAATTCATTGTATATATGGCATAGGACTCGGATATCATATCGATGAATATATTCAAAATGCAAAAGGGAAAATAATAGTTTATGAGCCTGATATAGAGGCTATGTATTTTGTTTTCTCAACTGTTGATTTTTCTGACAATTTTAAAAAAGACAGGCTGTATTTTGTCTCTGATTTGACTGAACTTAACACGGTTTTATATTCTATATACAGATACAAATCTAATGTTACGGTTTCTTTTCTTGATTATTATAAACTGTATCATAAGCAGGATATTGATGAATTTCAAAAAAAGCTGCAGAGAATGGTCGATATAGTTGACCATAATTTTACTTTTCAGGTTAAAAACATTTGTGCATTTTTTAGATCAACACTTATAAATGTGGCACAAAAGTATAAAAATCCATTATTGACAGAGTACAAAGACATATACAAAGATAAACCAGCAATTATCGTTTCTGCCGGTCCGTCATTACATAAAAATCTTGAAACATTAAAAAAATACCAAAATAATGCACTTATTTTTTGTGTCGGCACGGCTTTAAGAACATTGTGCGGTAATGGCATTACACCGGATTTTGTAAATGTTATAGAACGTAATAATACAAAGGTTCATTATAATGTTGAACAGGCTAAAGACATTATTTTTATTGCTGAGCCTTTTACCGAGTCCAGTTATCTGGATATGAATTTTAAAAAGTGTCTTATTACGGCTTCATTAGAGACAGATGACGCAAGATGGTTTCTTGAAATGGCAAATAAAGAGCTTGTGGATTTTGAAACAAAGGGAACTGTTGCATACCATGCTATATATAGTGCGTATTATTTGGGCTGCAATCCTATAATACTTGTTGGACAGGATTTGGCATATTCTGACGGTGATTGCTATTGCAAAGGATCTAAATTTGATGGGTTACATTGTATATTTGATGAAAATCTTAACAAATATAAAGTAGTGTTTAAAGATTTTAATAAATTTAAAAATGCTTATTGTGAAGCAGTAAAGGATATATATTCTGAAGAAAAACAGGAAATGATTGTTAACTACCGTCTTGAAGAGTTGAATAAGAATTTGTGTTCGGTTGAAGGCCAGGATGGGAAAATGCTGCCTACTGATTCTGTTTATTCTTTATTTATTGAATACATTCAGGATTTTGCAAAACGGCATAGTAATGAGCGTATTTTGATAAATTCATCTATAGGCGGAGCAAAGATTAATGGGTTCAAGCTTTTACCTTTAGAAACTGCAATTACTGAGTATGCTTCGAATTCTCTTGATAAAAATAGTATTGTTAATCCTCTGACTTTTAAAACAAATGTGGATTATAAGGTTATTCTTGATAATTTAGTGAGTCAAAAGAATTTATTGAAATCAATACTCCCGGAATTACACAGAGGCTTATCGCTTGTTCGAAATTTTAGCAAAGAACTGGACCGTGCAAAAATATATACTTCGAAGGCTTCTTCTTTAACTGCAAAAATTATTGAAATATACTTACATTTAACTAATGATATTATGCTTAAACACAGGGTTTTTAAGATGATCGCACTTGGACAATACAGCGAAATAAGCTATTTAATGCGTTTGGATAAAAAGATTTCTTGTTATGACGATGCAAAAGAGTTTTTTCAAACATTCTTTGATTATTTTAACAAAGTCTCGATAAAAACAGAGAAGATTATTTCATATATGGAAACAGAAATTACCAAACTAGAGGAAATCTATGAAAGCAGTTGTACAAAGAGTTAAAAATGCGTCAGTTACAATTAATGATGAACTATATTCTCAGATTGATGCAGGCATGCTTATTCTTTTTTGTGCAGAAAAAGGCGATACTGAAGATAAACTCAGTTGGATAGCTAACAAACTTCTTTCTCTGCGCTTTTTTGAGGATGAAAATGGCAAGATGAATAAATCTATAAGAGATGTAAATGGTAATATTATGGTTGTTTCGCAATTTACTCTTGCAGCTGACTGTAAAAAAGGTACAAGACCGAGTTTTGATAATGCAGAAAATCCTGAGACTGCAAATCAATTATATGAAAAATTTATAAGTATTTTAAGATTAGAAGGATTAAATGTACAAACTGGCGTTTTTGCTGCGATGATGCAGGTTTCTCTTATTAATGACGGACCTGTAACATTTGTGATAGAGAAATAAACTAATATTTTTTTTAAAAAAGCTTGCCTTATATTATGTTTGCATTTAAAATATAAGTTGATATTAGAATTATAGTTTATTAATAAGATGTCGAGGAGCTAAAGATAATAGCCTTTCGCCTTTTACTTTAAAAGGGTATTTAAAAATGTATGTAAATAAGTGTACTAAATGTGGAGCGGAATTTGAAACTAAAAATCCGAAAAGGGTGATTTGTCCTAACTGTTTGTATCCTGATAAAAAGCCCGGACAGGAATTAGATAATGAATCCGGTGATTCTCCTCAAAATCAATCAGGTAATCAGGGTTCTTCTTATGAAAGACCTGCTTCTTACAGTGCAGGCGGCTATTCTTCTGAGAATTATCAAAGAAGAGATGAAAGGCCGTATCAACAGGACAGACCGCGTTATGATTCCCAGAAAAATTATAATCAGGGCTATCAACGTCCTCAGTCCGGCTATCAACGCCCTCAGCAGGGAGGGTACCAGCGTCCGCAAGGCGGATACCAAAGACAGTCCAGACCTTATGACAGAGGCGGATATCAGCGTCCTCAGCAGGGGGGATTTCAACGACCTCAAAACAGAAGACCTCAGGGCGGTTTTAACAGACCTCAGGGTGGAAGAAGACCGATGGGGGCTCGCCCTCAAAAGCCACCGAAACAGTTACTGGTTAACAAGGAGCAATTGGCACAGATTGAAGAATTATACAAAAAGATGCTGCCTCTTCCTAACCCTGATGCACATGAGGTTATTGGTGAACAGATAGGTTTAGAAGCAAGAAAAGTATTTTTCGGCATCAATCTTGTAAGACAAAAAATGATGCTGCCCAAACTCCCTTTTCCAAAAAGGAAACTGGCAGTTTCGCCTGATCAATTGACTGCAATAAAAATGCTTTATGAACCTTTGCTTCCGTTGCCTCCTATTGGCTGTCATAAGATTATCGCTGCTCAGTTAAAAATTGATGAGTGGCGCGTACATGTAGGTATAGGCTTAATAAGAAAGCAGCTCGGTCTTGACAGATGGAATCCGGAAAGACCGGATGCTCCTGAAGAGTTTAAGCAGGTAAATAAAGATGTTCAGTCAGATGTCCCTGTTGATAGCTCAGTAGAGGAAGCTGAGGAAAAACCTAAAAAAAGAGGCAGAAAAAAGGCTTCTGAAACCACTGAAGAATCATAACTGCTATGGGTAAATTAATTTCTGTCGGTAAAATTTTAAATTTCCATGGCATTAAAGGCGAAGTTAAAATGGGCTTTACTGCCGGCAGGGAAGCGTTAATTAAAAAGCTCAAAAAAGTCTATATTTTTATAGATAATATAAAAACAGAATTTGATGTTCAGTCCGTCAGATTTCATAAAAATACTGCAATAATTAAATTTGCTCAGCTTAATTCAATTAACGATGTCATGAGTGTTAAGGGACTCCTTGTTCATGTAAATGAGGATATTTTGAAAGCCGGTCTACAAAAAGATGAATTTCTTATAAATGATTTAATCGGTTTGAGAGTCTTTGATACAGCCGGTGATGAAATCGGCAAAGTGTCTGATGTTGGTGAGAATAAAGCCTCAAATTTATTAGAAATTCAAAAAAATAACGGTTTAAAATTTATGGTGCCTTTTGTAAAGGAATGGGTGCCGCAGGTGGATATAGCTGATAATAAAATTGTTGTCAATCTTATTGATGGTATTGAAACTAATTCTAATTCAGCGGAGATTGATAATGAAGTTTGATGTGATGACACTTTTCCCTGAAATGGTAAATCAGGCTTGCTCACACAGTATTATTTCAAGAGGCATTGAAAAAGGGATTATAACTATAAATACTATAAACCCCAGAGATTATACTCTTGATAAACATAAGAAGGTTGATGATACGCCTTTTGGAGGCGGAGCAGGTATGGTGTTAATGTGCCAGCCTTATTTTGATTGTTTTGACAGCATTGACAAATCTGATGATACAGAGGTGATTCTATTATCACCCCAAGGTGAGATATTTAATCATAATATGTCTGTTGAACTCTCCAAAAAATCTCATATCATTTTAATCTGCGGACATTACGAAGGATTTGATGAAAGAATTAAAGCATATACAAAAGCCAGAGAAGTTTCTATCGGTGATTTTGTGCTTACAGGTGGGGAACTGCCGGCTGTATGTATAATTGATTCTGTTTCAAGAAATATCGAAGGATTTTTGGGTAAAATTGATTCTGCCCATTTTGATTCGTTTTCTGACGGACTTTTGGAGTATCCGCAATATACCAAGCCAAGAGATTACAAGGGATTAAAAGTACCGGAAGTATTGTTAAACGGTAATCATGCTGAAATAAATAAATGGCGAAGAAAACAACAGTTAATAACAACTTTAAAAAAAAGAAAAGATTTATTTGATAAATTTCGAAAAAATTGTAATAATAAAGAAGATTTAAAGCTTTTGAATGAGGTTTTGTATCAATTTAAAGTGTAAAATGTCTGGTGTTAGACAATCAGGGTTCGGCATATGGAAATTAATAACGAACAGTTAAAAAAACTATTTGATTTATCGGGTGCAAACGTTGATATAGAAGCTGCACAGCAGGACGATATTACAAAAGCGTTGATATTAATCGAGCGTAAATTAAATTCTTTTGCTGCTGATGCAATGGCTGTTCCTGCAGAATTTAATATTCTTATAGTTGATGATTTGGAGTTATCTATATACCAGTTTAATCAGCTTTTAAAAAAGGTTGGAATTGTTCCGACTGTTGCAAGAAACAAAATAGAAGCACTTGCCGAGCTCAAAAAGAAAAAATTTGATTATATTGTGGTTGACTTGTTTCTTCCGGATGCAGAAGACGGTATCGAGCTCATTGATGAGTGTATCAAGCTTCGTGAAGCTAAAAAGACTAATAAAATTATTGTTATGTCAGGGACTGATGACAAAAATCTTATAGAAAAATGCTATAAGTTAGGTATTGATGAATTTGTTCCAAAATCAAGCAACTGGCACGATCAAATTTTGAAATTTATAACAAGTTCTCTTACATCAAAGCAGCATGAAGATTTCTTTAAATATTCTATAAACGACAATATCTGCTGTTATACCATTAATAAATTTAACAGTGCAAAACATATTGAAGCAATTGTTAAAGATGTTACCACCAGTTTGTATACAGGATATATAAATATAATTTTTAATATGGAAAATGTCAAAATTTTTGATGATGAATATACAAGTACTTTTACTACTCTTTATAAAATGTGTAATGAAAAGGGCGGTAAATTCATGCTGGTAAAAATTTCTGATTCAGTAAAATCAGCTCTTGCTGATGCGTTTTTAGATACATTGATACCAACATATACAACAGTAGATACTGCTGTAAGTAAGCTTGAGTAATTTTATTCAATCATTGCTATTCTTTTTGCGTGTCTATCTCCGAGAAACTCTGTATCAATCCATATGTCAACAATGTCTTTTGCCAGTGATTCTCCTACAATACGTTCACCTAGGCAGAGAATATTGCTGTTATTGTGTTGTCTGGACATTTTTGCAGAGCATGTGTCTGAGACTACAGCGGCTCTAATCCCTTTTATCTTATTTGCGGCTATAGACATACCTATACCTGTACCGCAGATGAGTATGCCTTTTTCATATTCATTATTAGCAATTTTTTGCGCAACTTTTTGCGCAATCAGAGGATAATCACAAGAATCGGTATTATGTGTTCCCTCATCATAGACATTAAGTCCTTTGTTAGCAAGGTATTCAGCAATCTTTGTTTTGAGATGATATCCTGCATGGTCACTGCCTATTATAATTTTGGTTGTCATATTTATCTCCGTTTGTTAAATAATAACATATTTTGTAAATAAATGTTAATTATCGGTCTTATATTCTAAAGTTTATTTTCTATTATGCCGATATCTATTTTGTGAACATTAATGGGATGTGCGAAGTGCTTAATAAAATTGTTGACGGTGTAAATGAACTTGAAGAATTGATGTGTGAGTATTCTGAAATGAACTCCTTTTTATTTGCAAATAATAAAATTTTTATGATTGCAAGTAATTCAATCTATAATACACCTGAGTACAATCATCAGCCTTATACATTCAAGTACGGTGATTATACAATATCAGATTATATAAACAATTATGTATAATAATTCCCCCTAAGACCTTATTTCCCGACAAAAAAACTCTTTATTTCTTTTGCAAGTTTGGTAGACCCGGCTTGCAAATTTTCATATGTTGAGTCATTTGTGATAATGTAGTCCCAGTCTTTTATATTATCAAGATCAATTTCAGTTACATCATTTTCGCCTACGAGATTACCTCTTGAGCTTCTTGTATCCCTTGATGCTTCAACTCTTATTGCGTATGCATTTGCCGCTTTAAAAAATTCCAGTTCTCTTTTAACGCGAACATCCGGCACAATTATATTACCGGGCATTTTTATAACTTTTTTTATCCAGTAGTCTTTGTCCTCACTTCTTCTTTTATTGCCTAAATTTATTAAATCCTGTCTGTAGAGGTGTTTATTTTTTTCAATTTCTTCAAACGGAATACCTGTTTTTTCCGAATATTCTATTTTTATTGCATCACCCAATCCGATTCTTTTAAAGTTTGTTAAGTTTTCTAACAAAATTTTTGCCACTGTATCCTTGCCGCTGTACTGTTTCCCGGAAAGGATTATAATTTTATCTGCCATTTTTAGCAATTCTCCCACTTGAAATGTTTTATTTATGATGTATATTATTATACACCAAAGTGTTTCCACTGTTAAAAATGTTCTAGAATTGGGCTACATTAAATGAAAATCAACAATATTGACGTAAGTTTCCGCTTACGAAGCTTGTTACCTCGAAATAACGCAGAAAACTATGTAAGAGCTAAGCAAAAATATGCTGATGCTGAATACATTGTGCAAATGAAGGACTCAATAAACAGTTCTTCTGCTTCAAGATCTAATCAAGTGTTGAGAGATCTTGGACTGTTTTAAATTTTTCCTGCAGTTCTTCGGCTAGAGCTTTACTTATTTTATTTTGTTCAGTATTGTTGACTAAATCAAACGCTTCTTTTCGTGCTTGTTCAAGGATTTTTGTATCTTTGATTATATCTGCTAGCGCAAAATTTATCATTCCGCTCTGGCGTGTTCCGAGAAATTCCCCCGGGCCTCTAAGCTCCAGATCCTTTTCAGAGATAATAAATCCGTTATTCGTCTGCTCCATTATCTGAAGTCTTTCCATTGTTGTCTGACTGGAATTTGCCGGTACAAGTATACAGTAGGATTGCAAATCAGAGCGTCCTACCCGCCCTCTGAGCTGATGTAGTTGTGATAAACCGAATCTTTCTGCATTTTCTATCATCATTACAGTAGAATTCGGTACATCAACGCCTACTTCTACAACTGTTGTACTCACAAGTATGTCATATTCTTTATTCTTGAATTTTTCCATTACCTCATCTTTTTCTGTGTTGGAAAGTTTTCCGTGCAAGAGCCCTATATTTAAATCCGGAAATATTTCATTTTGTATCCTTTGCGCTTCTTTTGTTGCAGCTTTTGCTGATAATGTTTCGCTTTCATCTATCAGTGGATAAACTATATAGCATTGATGTCCTTTTGCAATTTCGGAGGCAAGCATTTTGTAAGCCTGATTTCTTTGAGACGGTTTTATTACAAATGTTTTTATAGGTTTTCTGTTTGCAGGCATTTCATCTATAACGGAGAAATCAAGGTCTCCCTGAGTTGTTAATGCGAGGGTTCTGGGTATTGGTGTGGCCGTCATTGTCAATACCTGAGGATTTATACCTTTTGTCATAAGTTGTGAACGCTGTTTAACTCCGAAACGGTGCTGTTCATCTATTACTATTGCTCCAAGCTTGTGAAATTCAATATTATCCTGTATCAGTGCATGGGTTCCGATTGCGATATTAATTTGACCGTTTTTAAGATCAGTCTTGAGCTTTTTACGGAGTTTTGCTCCATTAGTACCGGTAAATAATCCTACACTCAATCCAAAGGGTGTCAGCCAGCGCACAAAGTTGTTAAAATGCTGCTGGGCTAATATTTCTGTAGGTGCCATCAAAACACCCTGATATCCGTTTTCTACAGCAGACAAAAGCATAGTGCAGGCAACAACTGTCTTTCCACTACCAACGTCTCCTTGCAGCAGCCTTTGCATAGGAATATCTGAAGAAATATCTTTTAAAATCTCTTTAATTGCTTTATCTTGAGCATTTGTCAATTTGAATGGAAGTGAGTTTATGAATTTGTGAACCAGACCATCTTTCTTTATTATAAGCGGCAATGCTTTGATTTTTTGCTGGTTTTCCTCTCTCATCATTGCGAGCTTAAGCTGCAGCAGGAAGAATTCTTCAAAAACCAGAGTGTATCTTGCTTGTTCCAGTAATCCTTCGTTTTCCGGAAAATGTATCTGGCGTATTGCAACACGTCTGTCAAGAAGATTATTCCTTAGCATAATGTCCTGAGGTATTACATTATTTATAACAGGTTCATACTGTTCAATGGCATTAAAAATAGCACGTCTTAGCGTTTTTATACTCAAACCTTCAACAAGCTGATATACGGGTACTATTCTTGCAAGATTCAAATTGTTTTTTCTTTCAAATTCACCTGAAAGAACCTGAAACTCGGGTTTATCTATTGTGTACATGCCTGTATATTTGTCTCTTTTTGCTTTTCCGGAAACAATTATATTAGAACCTTTTATGAATTGAGACTTATACCTTTCCAGCATAAACCGGTTTGCTTTTGCATAAAAAAAGCTAAGCTTCATTACCCCTGTATCATCAGCAATTGTAACTGATATAATACCTAAACTATTTTTTGAGTTGTATGCGCTTATTGATTTAATCATTCCGATTATAGTTGCATCAGTACCTTCTTTTAAATCTTTTATAAAAGTTCTTGTTGAATAGTCAATATGACGTTTGGGAAAGTAGAATAACAGATCTCTTGCTGTATAGATTCCCAGTTTATTTAACAGATGACCTATTCTGGGGCCTACACCCTTTACATACATTACGTCAGTTTCTTCGGGCTTCTTTTTTATAGTTGACAGGTCAGTTTTTTTAACTTCTCCCTGCGGATTGATTTCTTCTCTTATTGTTTTTACAAGGCGTTGTATAGCTTTTTTTCTTATTGTCATTGTAGACATTGAATATGTTTCAAATTCTTTTATAAGAAGTATCCATTTGGGATTTTTTTTTGATTTTTTATACAGCTTATGAAGCTGTTTCAATATAAAGCCGGAAAAATTGTCTTCTTTTCCTCTTATATCTATATACAAATTCTTTTGCTCAACTTCTATGGCTTGTCGCAGCTGTTTTATAAGTTCTGTATCTTCTATCATTCTTCCGTAATTCTTAAAACTTCATAGATATTGATTTTATTAGCCTTGCCCTTAATATAGACTTCTCTTATTTTTATTACATCTACTATTTGGGAAATTTTGTTATAAGTGTTTTCGCTTATCAGTACGTGTGTTTTGTATATTTTATTATAGTCCTCAATTCTGCTGGCTATATTTACAGTGTCGCCTATTACAGTATATTCAAAGCGGTTTTTTGTTCCTACATTGCCAATAAAGGCTTCGCCTGTATTTATTCCTACGCCTATATCTATTTTGGGTTTCCCCTCTTCTATCCAGCGCTGTTTAATCTTTTTTACTTTTTTTCTAAGTTCATAGGCGCATTTTACAGCATTTTTTGCATGATTTTTGTCCTGCTCAGGATCGCCAAAAACTACAAGTACAGCATCGCCTATAAACTTATTAATCACACCGTTATATTTGTTTATTATGGGTTCAAGCTCTGTAAAATATTCATTTAAAAGCTGCGAAACTTCTTCTGCTTTTCTTGTTTCGGAAAGAGAAGTAAAACCTCTTATATCAGCAAACATAACGGTTATTTCCGCTCTTTTGCCGCCAAGTCCGACATCATCAGTGTTTTTTAGTATCTTGTTTTTTATATCCTTTGATATGTATTTTCCAAGAACCGTTTCTATTTTTTTATTAACATTTTCTTTGAATGTCTTTATATAAAAGTTTGCAAAATATTTTGAAATTATTATGCAAAGAAAGACAGCGGTTATGTTTATAAATACAAAATGATTTAGTGCTGTTTTATATGAAATAAAATATGCAATAAGAAAGAAAATTGTAAATAAAGTTGATTGCAATGTGCTAAAATACACATAAATTACAAGAAATAACAGTGCAGCTCCAAGTGTAATGCTAAGTCTCTGCACTTCTGTTAATATTTTTACCTGTTCAGTTTTTATATATTTGCTAATTATTGCCGGATTGGTTGTATGATATTTCTGTTCGATAAAAGCAGTATCTATTTTGTTATCAATATATTTGTAACATAGATTGTTCAGTGTAAATATAACACTGACAAAAGAGATTATAAAAAGTAAGATTAAACTTTTTTTATTCATACATCAATTGTACTTAGATATGAATATTTTGGCAACAAACACAGTCACAGTCAGCAGGTTCAAGATGTATTGTTATTTTTGTGTTTCCTAACTTGTTTTCAATTTCATTTTCAAGTTTGTCACACAATTTATGTGCATTCCGTATAGTCATATTCCCGTCTACAAACAGAGCAATTACAATATCCTTGTCTTTGCCAGCTTTTCTGGTTTTTATCTCTTTAATTCCGGCAATACCTGATAAATTATCAGTATTCATGTTATTTTTTAATATATTTTGTATTTCCTTTATATCTTCCTCGGGCAAAGCACCATCAAGAATATCGTTCATAGCGGTTTTGCATATTCTGTATCCGGTATGCATAATTATCATTGCAACAATAACCGCAATCAATGAGTCAATAATGTGAAGACCTGTGTATTCAATAATTATTAAACCGACAAATACCGTAAAGGAAGAAAAAATATCCGTTCTTAGATGTTGTGCATCCGAATATATCGCAATAGAATCTGTCTTTTTTGCGACATACATAAGGTAAGCACTGACAAATATATTTGTTAAAATAGAAACAAACATAACAGCAATACCAAGCATTGAATTTTCAAAAGGCTCGATTTCTCCCGTCAGCTTTTTAGCTGCTTCAAATATTATGTAGGCTGCAGCAAGTATAATTAAACACCCCTCTATAAAGCCTGCTACATCTTCATACTTCCCATGTCCAAACTGGTGATCTTTATCAGCCGGTGATTCAGATTTGTGAACGGCAAAAAAAGTTATTACAGAAGCGAGAAAATCGCTCGCAGAATGTATCGCCTCGGATATAATACTGACACTGCCTGATACAAAACCTGTAACAAGCTTTATAATTATTAAAATCAAGTTTGACAATACAGACAGAGATGCTGCAAATTTTTTATTTTGAAAGAGATTTGTTATCATTGTCTGTAATCCAGAATATTGCCCTGTTTTAATTCAGTATTTGAATATGCGCTGATGATTTTTGTATTTTTAGCAGCTTTGGAAAGCTCTTTTTTTATATTTTCTCTTACGTCTGTAAGCGCAACAATATTAGCTTGCTCTTGTTTCTGTATTTTTATGCATATTTCTTCAAGGTTAGATGTGTCATCACCGTTAGCAGTAACCTTTTCTAAAAGTTTACCAGCTTCTTTAAAAAGCTGTTCTTTTTTGTTTAAAAATGTGATCAGTTCTGTATAAATTTTACGTTCAATTAACTGAGCTATTTGTACTGATATTTCATATATCTTTTTATATGTTAATTCCAGATTATCAAGATCTGCACTCATAGTCTAAATGTATTCCCCGATATTTTCGTCATCATCATCTTCGTCATCATCAGACGAATCTTCTTCATACACATTATCTGTAGATGTATTATAGTTGTCTGCAGCGATTTCACTAAGGGAGTTGCCATCTGCTTTAAATTTTTTAACAGCTTCTCTCCATGTATCACGAAGTTCTGTCATATGTTTTATTACTATATCAAGAGCCGCTTCGTCTTTTTTCATATTCGCACGCACAAGCTGTCTATTCATAAATTCATACAGTGCAAAGAGGTTCTGGGCAAATTCACCGCCGTTTTCTATATCCAATGTTGTTTCGAATTCTGTTATAATATTTTGAACCTTTATAAGATTGTTATGAATTTTTTCTATATTTTTTTCAGCAAAGCCTTCTTTTGCCTGATGCAAAAAACGTACTGCACCATCATAAAGCATTAAAAGAATCTGTTCTTTGGGCGTAGTGTCAATTTGTGTCTTTTTGTATTGTTTTAAATATGGATTTATAGGCATAGCTTACTCTTTCAATATCAATTTAGCACAATATTGTTGATAAGTCTACAAAATCACACCAGAAATAGACTGAATAAACTAGTTACATTTGTTTTAGTTCGGCAAGATTCGGGTCTAAGAGTCTTCTGCCAACGTTATCAAATTGTATTGAACAAAGAGTTCTCTTGCCGTAATTAAAAAGCTCTTCTACTACGCCGCGTCCGTATTTTTCGTGATAAACTATGTTGCCTTCTGAAATTTTTATTGAGTCATCATTGCTTGTTTCTTCAGGCTCTGCACTGTATATTGGTACTCCGGAAGATGATGTATCCGTATTAACTGACTCAGGAGTATTTACTTCAGTAATTAAATCATCTTCTGCATCCGGAAGTTCAGGAAGCTCATCAGACAATGTTAATTCCTCCAGGTCATTTTCTAATTGAAAATTGTCAGAATTATTAAATGTATTTTCATCTTCTGGTTTGTCTTCAAGCTGCAATAAATCAGATGAATCATCATTTGTTTCTATCGCTTCAGGCTCTTGCTCTTGTATATTTATATCATCAAGCAAATCAAGGTCTGATTCGGACAACGTATTTTCTGTATCGGAATCAGATTGAAACTGTTCTTGCTGCTCTATTGTTGACTCTGATATATTAGGCTGAGACGCTGCTTCTTGTTGTACATTTGCAAAAAACATTTCATCCACATCTTTTGCTATTTCATTTTCTAATGATTCATCAAAAATATTTTTGATTTCATTTGGTTCTTCTTCAAGATTGTCAAGTTCTTCAAGCGGAAGCAATTCTTGATCCCCATCAAGGAGCTCAATCTCTTCCTTGTGAGGTATATCTTCTACAGTAACAGCTTCCGGTTCTGCAATAATTGTCTCTTGTTCTTCTTGTTGTAACGGCAGAACTTCAGATTGAACAGGATTTATTTCTTCTTGTTTATTAGGAGTATTGTCGTACAGTTCTATATTTTCCGGAATATCTTTGATAATAAGAGGTGTATAATATGTGCCCTCACCTGAGACTATAAACTCATTTTGTGCAAGTTTTGTCAAAAATGAATTATATGTAGCAAAAGACTTTTGCTGTTCAAGAGGCTTAAACAGAATGAGATTTTTGGCAAATGATTTTAATTGCTGCGCAAAAACGCAGTCATAGGATGATGAAAGTATGGGTTTGATATTCTGAGTTTTATAAATTTTATTTAAAATATCTTTATCTGTATTTTCGTCATTTACCTGCATAATAAAGTAATAATTGCCGGATAAATTATTTATTATAAAATCACTTGTTTCTTTCTGCCAGTTACAACTTGCTTTAGCAACATTTAAGACAGTAATTGTATTGCTTTCTAAAGATTTATTCAATGCTTCTATTTCTTCGTCTTTAGATGCAAATATACCAAATTGTTTGTATTTTAAGAGTTTATTTCTTAAAAGTATTACACCTGCAGACTTGTCAGATTCGTATACGCTGTTTACAACATCTAATAATGTATCAAATGGAATATATCCGGATTCAAGAGTGCTTATGTAATCTTGAATCTCTAGCAGGATATCTTGAACTATGGCTTTTTGTTCTACAGTCAGCCCTGTCAGATCATTTTCATATATGTAATTTAGGGTTTCGACTCCTATCGGAAGCTTAAATTCTTTGCCTAGTTCTAAAATATTTGCATTTTCGTATGTTGAAAGATTATTAAAATCCAGCAATAGAGTTTTTTGACCGTTACTGTTATTACTCTCAAGTATTTTTGATAATATAGATTGTGAGTTTTCAATAACGTCAGATTGTATATAAAGAAAATTGTCTAATATTGATGCATTAAGATTTAGGTGAATATTGGATGTATTTGATAATTCACCCATATTGATTGTTCTGTCACTATTTGAAAAGATATTTTTCAAAATTTCTACATCTGTTTGGGATATGTTTGCGTCCATGGAAGGAACATATCCGCTGTAAGTAGCGAATGTTCCTGAATCATTTATATCAAGTGAAAATTTCAAAATCGCACAATTTGTATCATTTTTACTTGTAGATTCAATTGAAATGACCTGTGAAAGTAATTTTTTGTTACGGTCATCAATTGTTAAAAAATCTGAAAGTACCAGCTGATTTGCAGCAGGTTCATAGTATAATTTTGCCAAATTGTTTTTTATTTCAACTAATTTCATTTTATACCGATTACTATCCGTAAATTATTGCTGACAAACCTCTTCCTGAAGAGCTATTGATGCTATTTGATTAGACATAATAGCGACTTTTTTAATTGGTCCTGTAGGCTCTTTTTCTATGAGTTTTCCAACAGTGCTCTGTGTTCTAATTAGAGGAAGTATTTCATCAAATACCGCTTTGGGATCATCAAAATATAGCACCATAGGGGCTGAGGCACCTTTTAAAAATATAAGCAACGCAAGTCTTGTTTTATATTGCTGGGGTGGAAATTGTTGTGCCATAATTTATTTCTCCTTAAATCCTCTATATTTATTAATTTATGTCAAATATTATAAAATAGCAATATTATATGAAATTTAATTTGCTAAAATTCGATACCTTTGCGTGCTTTTATTCCTTTGTCCCAATAGTGTTTTATAGGCTTTATTTCTGATACGAGATCAGCTATTTCTATAATTTCGGGTTTTGCATTTCTTCCAGTCAAAACTATTTCCATATCATCCGGTTTATTTTTTAATACATCCAGCATATCTGAGAGCTCTATCAAATTTAAATCCAGCGCTATATTCGCTTCATCAAGTATGATTAGCTGGTATTCATCATTTTTTATTGCTCTTTTTGCGATTTTCCATCCGAGTTGAGCCTGTTTTTTGTCTTCTTCTGATATATTTGATGAATATACAATTCTATCCAGACCGGCCTGTATAATTTTCACTTTGTCTTTAAAATCAGGAGACAGCGAGGCAAAAGAAATGAGTTCTCCGTAATCATTACCGCCTTTTGTAAACATGACAATAAGAACACTCCAGCCTCTGCCAAGAGCTCTCATTGCAAGTCCGAGTGAAGCAGTAGTTTTCCCTTTGCCGTTGCCTGTATAAATCTGTATATAACCGTGTTGCAAAAATTCCGGATTATACAGTTTATTGTTATCAGGTATGTGCATTATTTAATCAGTCCGCTTTCTTTTAAGAATCCTATTATTGCACAAGCACAACTTTTTTGATACTTAATAGGTGCTTTTTGAAGAAGATTAATTGCTTCGGACAATTTTGCATCTTTGTCATACCAGCGTCTGCTGTCTTTCTTGTCGTTGTCATAGAAAAAACATTCAATGGGTTTGTTGTAATATTGCGCAAACTTTATCAGCTCTATTACATCAACTTTTCTTTTTCCTTTTTCAATGACTGAAATACCGGAAATAGGAAGATGCATAAGTTCTGCTATTTCTTCTTGTTTTAACCCTGACTCGATTCTAGCTATTTTTAATTTTTTACTTAATTCTTTTCTGTTCATTTTTTATGATATCCAGTTAAATTATTATAATGTTAAATTACATATGTGTAAAGAATTATATTCATTTGGCTGTATAGTAGTATAATTTATTTGTTATGAAAAATATAAAAGCTATCCTGAGAAATAATGCAAAGATAATCAGGAATAATATTGAAATAGAAATATGTTCTGTTCAAATTACTAAGTATATACTCAATTGGGACTTATATAAAACTTCTCACAATGTTATGCTTTTCTATCCTGTAGGGACTGAAATTTTATTACTGGAGCTTATTAAAGAAACAAATAAAAATTTTTATTTTCCGGTTGTTGAAGGTGATTTAATGTATCCGGTTTTGTATGATCCCCAAAAAGGCTTTAAAACCGGAAGATATAATATTATGGAACCTATAGGTGATAAGCTTTGTGATTATAGTATACTTGATTTGATTTTTGTTCCCGCGCTTGCTGTTGACACAGCAGGCTTCCGTTTGGGCTATGGAAAAGGCTATTATGACAGATTTTTAGAAGAAATATCTCTAAAATGCACAACAGTTGTTCCAATATCATCAAAACTCATATTTGACAAGCTGCCAAGAGAAGACCATGATAGATCTGTTGATTACATCCTTTCTGAAAACGGCCTGTTGAGTGCTAGTGACCGCCTTTTAAATGGTTAGGTCGTCCTATATCCATTACATCAAAAATCAAATATTTTATACCGTATATTAAAAGCCCGATACCAAAGAATTTTGAACTTTTCTTTCCGAGTAATGCACCTGTTGCTAGTACTGCCGGTACGATATCAGAAGCCATTTGTTTAAATGCACCTGAAAAATAGCCTGTTATTGCATTAAATTTATCAGGCAGATTCCAGTCAGCATTGCTTCGGAAATAAAAATCTTTAAGCTGACTGGTTGTTTCATTTAAATCTTCCATTCGTCTGGATCTCATATAAATATCTGTCAGACGTTCTGAAGATTTGTGTTTTATGTGTTCAGCAGAAGTCTTTACACCAACATCATGTGCATTATAAAGCACTGTTGCTGCAGTAAGTGCGCCTGCTATTTTTGCTGCTGCATTCCATTTATTCATACTTTGTCCTGTCGAATTTTTCTGCTTTCTTTTCTGATTTTTCTTTTGCTTTAGGAGGGTTTGTATCTACAACTTTTACTGTTTGGCCAGCTGTTTTTAATGCTGCCTGTGCCGCATCAAGAGCATCAAGTCCGTAGCCGGTTTTGCTCTGTTGGATTTGAGCAAGAAGCTGCTGCGTCAGAGCATCACCCTGTGCCCATCCGTTTTGCAAAATACCCATACCTACCATTTTTACATTAGAGTATTTGCTCTGCAATGTCAGATTTAACAGTGCTGTCAGCGCCGGATCATTTTTTCTTGATTCATCCTCACGGAAGCGTTTCATAAGTTCTTTTGCACCCATAAGTTTTATGTCGGGGTTGTCGTTTCTTATGTAATTTTCCAGAGTTCTTATATAATCATCAGTTAATAAAACAATATCTTTTTTAGGCAGGTTTTTGTCTTTAGTTTCATTATTTTGTGACAATTGAGCGGCACCGACAGGTACGGTAGGCTGAGTCTGCGGAGGCTGCATTGTGTAGTAGCTTTTATCATATGACTGGCCGGGTTGTGCAGTATTATAAGTATTGTTTATATTTGCACCATTAGGGTTTACAGAAGCTCCTAGGATGTTAATAGTTACTCCGCTCGCTCCGTTCACAGGTATAGCCCCCGGGGTATTTGTTCCTATATTGAAAGTAGCACCTGCTGTACCGGCTGATTGAACCGGCATTACCTGAGATTGATTATGTTGTGGATAACCTACAGGATAATTTTGCATACTTTCACCTTACACATTTCCTTATATAAATAAACGTTTTTTCTATCAAATATGTGCTATTTTTTTGATTCAGTGTGAAGAAATTTTAACAAATTAATCTGATATTAAGAAATGTAAACTTGAATTGTTTTCCGGAATTGCTTGTACTGCAACTATTTTGGGAGTTGCAGGTAATCTCCTTTAAAATATTTTTTAAATATTTCTAAAGTTATAAAAAAAAATGCCGTATTCAAAACTACAGGGAAAATAAAAAGGAGTCTCATTATGACAGGACCTATAAATTTTAATCCTTTCTTAGGTGTATCAGGAACAGAAAGTATTGAACAAATTCAGGATAGACGGCAAAATCTTCGCTTTCCTGAAATTGATTTGTCACCCGTTGAACTTAATATGGATCAGGGACCAGACGACGAAGGTATTATCATGCTTGAAAATTTTGATTTTAATTTTAGCAAGCAAATACCAAATAAATAAGTTAAAGTTAGAAAGTTTACATTAATAAAAAAGGAGTATTCAACATGGTAGATGGCGTAAATTTTAACCCTTTCACAAACAAGGTTTGGACAACAGAAGAAATTGAAAAGCTCGATACTGACAAAAATGGTACAGTGTCTTATGCAGAGATGCAGGCTAACATCTCATGGCTTGCTGGAAGCGCAGATGAAGAAGGTGAGGTTTTAATCGGTGAAGAATCCTCTCCGTCTGTCACACTTTCGGACAATGAATCGAAAATTTATAATGCTGCAGCTAAAAATGGTGTACAAGACCAAGCTGCCGATTCTTCTCAATTGCAGCAATATATGAATACTGTAATTGACAGCTATATTGAACAATATATGCAAAAGAATCCGGGATTAGAGCAAAATCAAAAAAGTTCTTTAATTACATTTATAAAAACTCAGGGACAGGAGTTTGTAAATAATTATATAAAAAACAATACGGCTGTTCCTTATAACACACAATCAGTTGCGCAATCTTTAATACAGACACTTGATAGTGCTGTTCAACAGAGAAATGAAACTGCGACAGAAGTTAATAATACAATAAATGACTATAAAAATAACGTAGATGCAAATTATGACAAACTTTCAGCAACTACTGACAAAGCAGATGATGATTATGTGACATCTGCAGAATTCCAGCAGATGAAAGAAGAGGCTATTGCATATCTGATGGGTACGATGTTAAACGGTGCTGAGGATTCCGAATTCTTAGCAGGTTTGAATCCGAACTACAAAAATGATGCTAATTACAAAATAGCAATGGCCGCAATTAATGCCATAAATAATGAATCAGACCCAGCAAAACTTCAGGAATACCTGCAGCAGGCAAAAACAGCTCTCAGTAATTTAATAGGAACACAGAATGTCGATGGAACATCTAAACTTAACAATACTGTAATAACATCTGATACTACTAAAGCTGAGGCCGAAAAAGCTGAACAAACTGCTGAATACACTGAAACATTGACTGCGACTATTGATGAAATGGTTGAAAACTATTCAAATTCTTTTGGTAGAAATGCAGAAAATATTTCTGAAAAGATTTCTGATTATAAAACTCAGCTAACCAATATTATGAATAAGTTTTTAGAAACATACGATGGCAGCGGCAAAAATATAGAATCAGAGTTTAAAGTTTTTGCCAATGATGTAATGCGTGAATCAGTGGCAGTAAAAAATGAACTTGCCGGTATAACTTCTACAGATTCTGCAGATGCGATTGAAAAATTAGAAAATGTTGTAGAAGGAATGGGTAGTTATATTAGTGATGATGAATCACAGCAGGTAATTAATGCATCAGTTGACTTTATAATGAATCAGCTTGCTCAGGGTATAAGTGACATATCTCTTCTGGAGCAAATATCTCCTGCTTACACAACAAACGATAAGTTTATAGAAGCACAAGCTTTATTAAATGGTATTGAATCATCTGCAACACCAAAAGAAGATCTTGAAAAAGTTAAACAACTTCTTACTGAAATGATGACAGAAATCGGTGCTGAAAAGATTGCAGACGGTGTAAAAAACAGACAAATGCCTGAAATCACATTCTCTGATGTTGAAAGAGAACAGTTTACATCTTCAATCCCCGGTTATGATAACAACGTAACTATTTCTTCAGATTCATTCAAAGGAAAAGAATGTGGCGCTCAAGCAAGGGACAACTTGCAAACTAAAGCAAAACAAATGTTAGAAAACTTGAAACCTCAGCTTTTGGAAATGCTCAGAGACAAAATGGGTGCGGATTACAATGAAGATACTGCAAATAAATTAATTGATGATGCTATATATCAGACTATCAATGATATTACAGGTGTTATGAATATAGATCATACAAATAAAATTATTCATAAGAAAAGAAAATGGACAGCAACAATAAGCACTCAACAGTTAATTGATACATTTATGAATAATCTGTTGGCTAACTCAGCAAAAGATGCTGCCGGTCCTGAAGAAGGCAAAAATCCTGTTGACCGTGAAAGCGTTATGAGAAATACTTCACTTGCGGATGCATATCAGGATAAGTCGCAAACTGTTATAAGAAATGATGCCGAAGCCGCTAAAAATACAGCCAAAGCGCAATTACAAATAATTGCGGCACAGCTCAAAGCTCAGTTGATGAGTGAACTCGGTTCAGAATATAACTCAACACAAATTAATTCATTGATAGATCAGGCTATCTTAAATACGGTTGCTTCTCTTCCATCTATAACAGAAAGTCATGGAATTTTAAAAAGACATCAATGGCAAACATATATTATTAATACAAATACTATTGCCAACACATTCTTTGATGAATTTGACAAACTGTATGAAGAAGCTAACAAATAAGGTTCATAATGTCAATAACATCTACCATTTTAAAAAGCAGGGATTTATCATCCCTGCTTTTTATTTTATAATTAATTTATGGATGTGGATATTTCAAATGAACCGATAGTTTATACGAGTGATTTCCCCCAGCATTTATGCAATATGTGCGGCAAGTGCTGTAAGGCAATAACAACTCCATACACATATGAAGAACTGGTTGAGCTGGCGAATCAGGGACAGGAAGAAGCCAGAGTTTTTGTAGAAATTTTTGTCAGATACAATTCTATTGACGAGGCAAGAGCGGCAGTGCCTGATCATGTAGAAAATATTCTGCGTCAGCTTAGAAAAAACAATCCTAATCTTGATGAGTCGAGGGTTACTTTTTACCATTGTCCTTATCTTACAGAAGATAACAAATGTTCTATCCATGCTACACGTCCCGATTGCTGCCGCAGGGCTCCAAGAAACGGTTGGTCCTTATTTCCTCCTGATTGCGGGTTTAAAGGATGGCAGTTCCAGCATAAAGAAAGAGTTAAAGCTTCTGTTCGGAAATTAAAAGAATATCTTCTTGAATTAGAGCTTTTGCCGGATGATTTTGTCCTTAAAGAAAGAAACAAAACTGTAAAAGAGATGAAGAGCTTTATTAAAGAAAAAATAGCTCCTTGGCGTAAATACGGTGCAGATTTGTGGTAGATGCCTTATTGTTTTAATATATTGATAATATGTATTATGTAAAAAGAATTTTGTTCATTTAGTAAGAGTTTTTTAGTAAGAAATATTTTTTTATGTTCATTTTTTCTTTTTGTTGCTATGCAAAAAGAAAAAATGAACCAAAATACTCAAGAGTATCCTGATTCGTAAGGCTCGTAAACTCGCCAACGACTCAAGCAAAGAAAGAAACACGCTTATCAAAAGAAACAGTAAGTATTTTAGCGGCAATTTTTCA